>CAKSGP010000224.1 GCA_934454745.1 uncultured Clostridia bacterium | reverse complement strand
CAATTCATCTACTGAAAGGAATTTTACTTCCTGATTATCTTGCTTCGGAGTTACTGCAATAGATTCAATTTCCGGTTTTTCTATGCTGTTCTCTGCGGCTTTTTTATCTTTATACTTATAATATATATGTGCCGTGATTTCACATACTATCATACATAAAACCATTATCAAATGCGTAATTGCCATTGACTGGATTGTTTTATATCCAAATATCTCAAATCCTCTCAAATCAGAAAAGAATATAGAATACAAATAAACATCCGACAAGGAATATACAATTACCGACAATCCTGCATAGATAGCATAAACCGCACTGTGCATTATATAGAATTCAACTCGGCTCCGTCTATACTTCACATATTTAAACCAGAATATACAGCTTACAATAAAAAATGCCATGAAGGATATACATTCCATAACCTGCATAATTCTTGTTTTTGGTGTAATAAGTACAATTATAAGTCCTATGGTAGATGGTATAATACTTGCTGTTAAAACCTCTGCAAGCCTTATCAAAAACAGCATTAAATTTTTTGATTTTTTATCAGGCTTACTATTAGACATATAATCATTAAACTTATTCCTGCTTTTCTTTTTACCCAGTAAATCCTTGAATATTTCGATTATGCGCTTTTCTAAAAACAAAAATTCATATCTTTTAACAGAATTCTTTTTCAGCAGTGAATCTGTATATTTTTTTACCTTGTCCTTCTTTTTGGACGTTTTTTTTGATAATGTCTTATTAAATCTTTTAGGGAAAATATTTGTCCACAATATTTTTTTCATAAAGCTCCTCAACCCTTTTGTTATGCGTTTAAAACTCTTTCCAACCCTCAAGTCCGCTTGATGCTACTGCGTGGAATAATCGTTTCTTCAGTCCCGGTGCTGTTCTCTTTTCAAGATCACGTATTATCTCTTTCATATCCGCACGCTTTGTTATCCCGTCAACCGGGCAAACCTTTGACATAACAGGTATGTCACATCTTTTAACAACGCTTTTTATATCGGTTTCGCGTACATAAATCATAGGACGTATCTGGGTTACTCTGGAACGGTCAAGATATGTAAAGGGCGAAAAGCAATTCACTCTGCCCTCATAAAGAAGTGAGAGAAAAAATGTTTCTAAAACATCGTCCAAATGATGTCCTAATGCAAGAGTATCGCAACCGTATTCCTTTGCCATATCGTTTAATGCACCGCGTCTCATCTTTGAGCAGAGCGAGCAAGGACTATGCTCCTTTCGCTCATCAAATATTATCTCCTTTAACTGCGTTTTTTTAACGTGCATCTCTACACCGATTTGTTTTGCAAAATCCTCTACTATTGTGTAGTCACCGCCAAACCCGGGATCAATAGCAACTCCTACAACAGTAAAATTTTTGGGATGATACCTTGATAGCTGTGCTAATGCATTAAGCATTACCATAGAATCCTTTCCGCCCGAAACTCCTACTGCAACTCGTTCATTATCACGTATCATTCCGTATTCGTCAACGGCTTTTCTTACAAGACTAACTATTCGCTTCATTCCATACCCTCCTACTTAATATATTTTAGCATAAATTCATCAAGATGTAAATATCAATTTTAAGCATGGAATAAAAATAAATAAATTTACAAAATTTATATATATATCTTGAATATTTTTCCATTTTGTTGTATAATAACGTTAAGAAATATGAAAGGCGGTTTTTAGATGAATTATTTTGAAAATTACGAAAAATGGCTTACATCAGATGCATTGTCAAAAGATGACAAAAATGAACTTATTAGTATTAAAAGTGATACAAAAGAGCTTGAGGACCGATTCTATCGTAATCTTGAATTCGGCACCGCCGGTATGAGGGGTGTACTTGGAATTGGTACAAACAGAATAAATATATACAATGTACGTCACGCAACAGCAGGTGTGGTGGCATATGTTAACAATGCAGGCAAGGACGCTGCAAAAAAAGGCGTTTTAATCGGCTATGACACACGTATTATGTCACGTGAATTTGCAGAAGAAACAGCAAAGGTATTGGCAAAGGCAAACATTAAGGTTTATCTGTTTGATACTGTTCATTCAGTCCCGGAGGTTTCCTTCGGAATACGCACCCTTGGCTGTGCAGTAGGTGTTATGATTACAGCCTCACATAACCCAAAAGAATATAACGGATATAAGGTTTACGGTCCCGACGGCGGTCAGTTGCCGCCTGAGGCTGTTCAGATTGTCATCGATGCAATGGCAAAAACCGATGTATTCAGTGTTGAGTATATGGAGCTTTCTGATGCTTTAGACTGCGGTATTGTTGAATATGTAGGTCCGGAGCTTGATGAGAAATTTTTAAATACAATAAAGACACAGCAGTTAAATCCTGATGCTGTAAATGCTGTTGCAGATACATTTAAGCTTGTATATACTCCCCTTCATGGTACAGGCTCACGTCCCGTTAAGGAGATTTTAAAAAGAATAGGCTTTAAGAATGTCCTTGTTGTTAAAGAGCAGGATACAGAGGACGGCACATTCCCGACAGTCAATTCTCCTAATCCCGAAAACAAAGAAGCATTCACCATTGCAATCAAAATGGCAAAGGAAAACGATGTCGATGTTATAATAGGAACTGATCCTGATTGTGACCGTGTAGGAATAGTCGTTCGTGATGCAGAGGGAGTATACAGAACCCTTACAGGAAATCAGACAGGTGCACTTCTTGTTGAGTATATCCTTCGTTCAAAGCAAGAGCAGGGTGTTTTACCAAAAGACGGCGTTGTTATCAAAACAATCGTTACAACAGAGCTTGCCGCAAAGATTGCCGAAAGCTATGGTATAGAAACAATGAACGTATTTACGGGATTTAAGTATATTGGCGAAAAAATGACTGAGTTTGCACAAAAGAAAAATCACACTTATCTTATTGGCTTTGAAGAAAGCTATGGTTATCTTGTAGGTGACCATGCCCGTGATAAAGACGGAGTTGTAGCATCAATGCTCATTGCCGAGATGGCAGCATATTACAAAACAAAGGGTAAATCTCTTTATGAGGCTATGCAGGATATTTATAAAAAGTATGGCTACTTTGTTGAACAGACAAATGCCTACACAATGCCAGGTAAGGACGGCATGGAAAAGATGGCGTTAATCCTTAAGGAATTGCGTGATAATGCACCGTCTGTTATAAACGGACTTGATATTGTTAAGACAACTGATTACCTCACACAAACAATTTCACACA
>CAKSGP010000223.1 GCA_934454745.1 uncultured Clostridia bacterium | reverse complement strand
AGTCGTACCTAACCAGTTTATATTCCAGTTATAGTTTTCATATCCAACAGGAGCTTCATAAAAATCGTCAAAATGAATTTTCTGCAAGACATTAGAGTCTCCCCATTGGTTAAATACCGAATTGCCCATGTTTACAATGCTACTTGGTATATACAGATTTATTAAAGATTTACAGCCGGTAAACGCATTTGAGCCAATACTTATAATATTGGAAGAGAGATGATTTACATCAATATTAACGTCCGTATTCGATATTTCGCGTAAATTCCAACAATCTGAAAAAGCAGATCTTGGAAGCATGGTTATATTATTCGGAAGAATAATTCTGCGTACTGTTGAAGAGGAAAAAATATCTGTTGAATATCCGTCTTCAAATTCGCAGTCGCTATCGGTAGTGTTGGCGTCGAAGAAAGTAATGTCAACCAATAAATTAATATCGGTAACATCCATACTGATAAATGCATCGCTTTCTATATTAATAACGTGATTACAATCCTCGTTTGCAGAATTATACATCGACAAATTTGACGTTACAGATTCATCGGCATCAGGTACTATTTCGCCATGCCTTAAGGTGAAAGTGTTAAAACTTGAGAATCCAAATGCCCACGATTTAATTTCCAATAATGGTAACCCGTTATAGGTATCCCCTAAAACAAAATCAACATTTGAATTTAAATTCTGTGTTCTAGTAATGGCATATCCGATTAAAGTTTCATCGTCATCATGTACTTCATCTAATACCAATTCATTACCGTACACAACAACCGTAGACTCGCTCGACATCATCCAATTAGCATTCAACGCCTTCATATCAGATTCAGGAAGCCTTGAATAAACCGTATTCGGATTGTTTCGTAAAATTGTGCTTCCTAATGTCGTGATTGAATGAGGTAAAATTAGGTTGTCAAGCGATTTGCACATGGCAAATGCATTATTGCCAATGGTTGAAACGCAAGACATTCCATTAATCTCTTTTAGGGAGGAACAATTTGCAAAGGCGTTGTTTCCTATTTTCGTTACGGTATATGGAATCCATACTTTTGTCAATTTTGTGCAACTTATAAATCCATTGTCAGATATTTCGGTAACAGGCAAACCTTTATAATAGGCAGGAATTATTGCTTCCGTTATTTGCTTGTTTCGAGCAATAATTTTATACCCGGAGTTATCTTTGTTTAAAGAGAATGTAAGGTTGGTTTCTGCCGGAATCTCGGTTTCCGCAGAGGCGTGAGTTACAGAAAATCCGATGCCTGTTATGAAGACGTTAAATAGCGTAACTGAACACAGCATCAATAACAGAACAATCCACTTTCTTTTGATGTTTTGTTTCATCTTTTGAATCTCCTTTTATATTTTCTCAAATATTGCTTCAACACGAAAGTAAGCTATTATATTTACATCGTGTCTTATCGCCGTTGTTATTCCGTCCGACCATTTAACAAAACGATATCCCTCATACGGAATTGCTTCAAGTATTACTTCACCTTTATATGGGATAAACCTGTATCGATTTGAGCCATAAATGTATTCAGGAGCGGAAATTGTATCTCCAGAAAATATTGCAGTCCCACCATTTGTTGTTATAGCACACACCGTATGAATAGGGATTTGATGAGTCCAGTAATTTATGGGGATACCACACATTTCTCCGTCCATTTCAAACCTACCTAAAAGATAAAGTTTTATTGCATTTAATATATTGCTATAACCGTAATATTGAGTAGCGTAACTTATAGCCGTATGCAGATCGTAATCAAAATCAAAATACATTTCTGCAGTGTGGGCCAACTCATGTAAACAGGTTTCAATGGTAATATTATATAATGTGTTTTCTAATATGTTCTCATTGTTTTTACAGCTGGTAAGAAACTTCTGATATAAATCGGCAGTAGCGCAAGTGAAAAATATTTCGCGGGAGACAGCAGCATTTTTTATGCCTGCGACGCCGTTCCCTGCTATTAAATTACTATCATAATCATCGAGTCCCGTTATTGTAATAGTATTATGATAGTCGTAGGCTAAATTCGACGAAATTTCCTGTATTCCGTCTGCAAACAAATTATAAGTAGTCATTCCAAATGAGGTTAATCCGCTTGAAAAGCCGTTTGTCACAATTTCTGTGGTAAAATAACAGTCCACTTCAAAAACAATCTCTCCGGCAAACCATTCATTCAGTAGGTTATTTATGGTTTTTGCAACCCATTTTCCCATTTCGTATTCGATGGCTGACATTTTCGAATGAATCTTTATTGTTTGACCGATAACTGAAGAATATAGCTCAGTCTGTACTTCATCTACGAAGACAATCAGGATTTTATGATTATCTGTTTCTTCTCCGAGTTTTTGCCACTTTGCATACAGGGTGTCTGATTCCAAGGAAAACGCCGCATAACCATATATATATCTGCCGTTTTCCGTTGTTATTCTGATATGATAATCGCTGTCTGCATACCAACCACAGAAAGTGTAGCCTTTGTATTCGGGGAGCACAAAAATTGCCGACTGTATATCGTTGCGTTTTAATGTTGTCTGTGTAGGAAGAGGCGAGCCGATTATTTTTTCGTAGTTATACTTAAAAGTTTTTTCTATCGGTTCAAAATAGGCAACGTATTCCCACACTGAACTGTAATTCAGTAAATAATTTAAAACAGCACAGTCACCGCTTCGGCTTTCTTCCCACGATAGATCCGACCACCCGCAAAATACATAACCTTGGTCAGCTATTGCTGTAACCTCGTCCGTCACTTCACCTGGCAAAAGCTTCTGTTCGGCATTTCCTTTGATCCTGCCGCCAACGTTGCCATTAACCCTGTATTCTATTTTATATCCGAAATAAGCTGTTATCGTCAAATCGGAAGTAATATTTGAATCTTGTCGTTCTTCCGTTGTTATCCCATCAGACCAATAGAGAAAGGCAAAATCCTGTCCTAATTCGTTCTTCTTGATATAGGCTCTTACAACCGGAGAGTTTTCGCCGTAGGCAATCTGATAGGATAATCGGATAACGTCATATTTTTCCTCTTCATCTATCAGTGTACCGTATATTGGATTGCTTGTTTTATAGATGACCTGATACGTCATTTTTTCGAACTTTGCCGTTACGGTGAAGTCTGACGTTATATTTCTGTCCGAGCGAGTATCGGTTTTTATTCCGTCTGACCATTCGACAAAACGATATCCATCATTCGGAATAGCGGTTACCGACAAAGTGCGTCCGCC
>CAKSGP010000222.1 GCA_934454745.1 uncultured Clostridia bacterium | reverse complement strand
GTGTCAGAAAGTTTTCACCCTGCCGGAATTATAGCAAGCCCCATTAATTTAATAGATAATTATGGTGGTTCGTTAAATGAAAAAGGTCAGGTTGTACTACCTATTAATATGGAAGAATGTCACGAAATCAATCTCGTAAAATTTGATATTCTTTCATTGGTAAATATTAAGATTATTCGTGACACTTGTAAATATGCAGATATTCCATATCCACAATCATATAAAATTAATTGGTGTGATGAAGCTGTATGGCAAGATATAATAACATCTCCCGTAGGTATATTTCAATTTGAATCAAAATTTGCCTTTGAATCATTAAAGAAATTTCAACCACATAAACTTGATGATATGACCATTGTTACAGCAGCCATCAGACCGTCAGGCGAATCTTATCGAGATAGGTTATTAAATCATGAAGTAAACAAGAATCCATCGGCATTGATTGATGATTTATTAAAAGACAATAATGGCTACTTATGCTACCAAGAAGATGTTCTAAGATTCCTTGTTGAAATATGTGGTATGAGTGGATCAGAAGCAGATAATGTAAGACGTGCTATAGGACGTAAGCAAATAGATAGACTACAAAAGGCATTGCCACAAATTTTAGAGGGATATTGTAATAAAAGTGATAAACCACGAGATATAGCAGAACAAGAAGCTAAAGAATTTTTACAGATTATAGAAGATGCAAGTTCGTATATGTTTGGACGTAATCACGCAACAGCATATTCTATGATAGGATATATACTTGGTTGGTTGAGATATTATTATCCTCTTGAATTTTTAACATCATTTTTGAATAACGCAAATACTGATGAAGATACATTGAACGGCACTGAATTAGCTAATCAAAAAGGTATCAAAATCAAAGCACCAAAATTTGGTTACGCTCATAATGAGTATATGTGCGACAAAAAATCAAACACAATATACAAAGGACTCGGCTCAATAAAGGATATGCAATCAATAGCAGCGGATATAATGCTTGATATTGCCGATAAAAACCCCGAAACATTTGTTGATGTGTTGTTTCTTACTGAGGAGTGCAAAATCGATAATAAGAAGATCAACAAAAAGTCATTAAATATATTACTTAATATAGGATTTTTTGATGCGTTTGGTACAATACCTGAACTTAATTCAAGCGTGCTTTGGATCGAGAAACCTTGTCAGATGAATGGTTGATTGAAATTATCCGTAAAAATGCTGGAAAAGAATTAAAAAAACAGTTTAAAAATATAGACAACAAAGGGATTGTGAAAGATATTTACAACATATTACCCAAACAAGCTGAAGATACTGCTGCATTGATAAGAAATCAGATAACACATTTGGGATATGCAGATATTGCGAGCGATAATATATCACCATTAGAATACTACGTACAGGACGCAAATGAGGACAAATGGGGAAGGACATGGTTGTCTCTATATCAATTATCAAGTGGGATATCAAAACGATATAAGTGTGATAAAACGTGGTTTAAGCGGTTGCCATGTATCAAAGGAGATATCATTAAAGCGATATTTAAGTCAAAAGAAAGAATGAAAGTTGTGGGTGAAGACGAAGATGGTAAAAAGATATTTGCGAGAACAGGTGAGTATGAAAACATTGTAAAGGGTTATTCTATTGTAAAATAATCATTGACTTTTGATATATTTATTGATAAAATTATCATAAAACGAAAGGATATAAAAATGATTTTAGAAATAAAAGTAAAAAAACTTGTTCATGCAAACGATAACTTCCAAGTCTTAGGGTGTATACCAATCGGAGATTACCCCTCTGAGTTGGTGTTGCATCCTACATATCACAATTTCACTGTAATCGATTATTCTTTAAGGTTACAAGAGAATAGAAATTATAAAATAGAAGTCGAAGCGGAACAGTCTAAACGTGGTTTACAATATCGCTTGATATCAATACCTTCGTTAGAGTTTGAATCGATAACAGATATTACAGACGATATGGAGTTACAACTACTCGAAGAAATAACCACACCATTACAGGCTTCAAATATACATGATGTATATCCGAATTTTATACGTCTTGTATTATCAGGCGAGCAGAATAAAATTGATATAAACAAAATCCCTAATGTTGGACAGACACGATTTAAGCAATATGTAGATAAGGTAAAGAAATACTTTAATTATTTCTTATTAAAAAACAAAATAAAGTGGATTGATTTATCTAATCAGGACTGCAAAGAATTATTGAATATATATGATTACGACATAGATAAAACAGTCACAGAGATTGAGGCTAATCCATATAAAAATCTATATGATATATGCAATAAGAGTTTTGCGAATACAGATATAGCTATTATAAAACATAAACCCGAATTAAAGTTATCATTTACACGTATTGAATATATGATAGAATGGGTGCTCAGAACCATGGAGGGGCGGACTTGCTCTACATGGTTTGATGCGAGCGAGATTGCACAAGCTATATATAAAGTCGATAGTGATGTTGTAAGTCGAATGAAAGATGTTTGTATCAAGTCAGATATATTGATATATGAAGAAGATAAAAATTTGCTTCAGCGAACATCAACATATTATGCCGAAAAAAAAATAGCGGATTTTATTCTCGCCAACCCACAGGCAATTATTCCCCTGTCCATAACCGAGCTTGCCGATGCAGCGGAAAGCTCCGAGGCAACCATTGTGCGCTTTGCGCGGCGGCTCGGCTTTTCGGGATACCAGGCACTCAAAATCTCGGTTGCACAGGAAAGCGGTCAAAATCTTACAAACCCCGATATATTGCCGACAGACAGCTGTTTTGAAATATTTGAAAAGCTTTCCGATGATATATACCGCTCCCTCGAAATGACCAAAAGCAGCTTAAATTCCAAAACACTTGAGCTTGCGGCGCAAAAAATACTCACAGCCGGAGCCGTCTACATATTCGGGCTCGGTAATTCCTCCGCCGTGGCGCTTGACGCGGCGCATAAATTCATGCGCGCGGGGTGCAGCGCGTTTGCATACTGCGACAACCACATGCAGGCAATTGCCGCATCACACATGAAAAAAGGCGATGTGGCTTTGGGAATATCCCACTCGGGTTCTTCGCGCGATATTGTTGAAGCTCTGCAAATTGCCAAAAAAAACGAAGCTTTCACAATTTCGATAACCAATCACGGCAAATCTCCAATTGTTAAAGCTTCGGATATTTCGCTTTATACGTCTTCAAAAGAAACACAGTATTCAAT
>CAKSGP010000221.1 GCA_934454745.1 uncultured Clostridia bacterium | reverse complement strand
TGCATACTGTTCGGGCCTTCCGAAACGATTTTCTATCGTTTCCATAGTAACGGAGCTTTGTCCCTCACAAAACTCTGTTAGATTGTTTTTTAGTTCTGCATCAAGGCGTTTACTCAATGCAAACGGACAGTTTTTCTTGACTTCTTTCAGATATGTTTTGATAAGTTTATTATTTGATGTCATTTATCGTTCCCTCAATATCGTTTACCCCTAAAATCTTCAAGACCCCTGCAGTATGCATAAGATACTCACGCCGAAGCTCCTTGAGATATTCCTCTCCCGCTGTCTCTAAATGATAATAGACTCTAACCCGTCTCTTACCTACTTTTTCCGATCTGTCGGATATCAGCCCCTTTTCAACCATACGGTAAAGCGACGGATATAATGAGCTTTCCTGAATTTGATACAGCTCCCCGCTTCGTATAAAAAGTTGCTGTGAAATTTCATATCCGTACATATCGCCGTTTTTTAGTAATGAAAGGACGGACAATTCAATTGTTCCCCTTTTCAAATTATCTGAAATAGCCATGACATTTCTCCTGTTAAATTAAATATAACAAAATTATTTTGCGAGGTCAATACTATACGCCGACAAATAATATTGACAAATTATATATTAATTGTTATAATGTAGACAATAAGATGAGTAATAATTACAAAAAACGGAGGATAATGTTATGGAAATTAGAAAAGTGTCTTAAACAATTTTTGTTATGTCACCGATTCTCTTTATTCTAAACCAAACACCTTGTTGCAGTTTTTTATCTATTAAAAAAGCAGTTTCAAGTGAATTGATTTTTCAACTGCAGTATTAAACAACAACGGAAAGGATTTGTAATGAAATGAATAAACCTGGGAAAAAAGCAATATCATTTATATTGTCTGCCGCTCTATTATTATCTTGTTTGCCCATTACTGCATTAGCTTCAGAGAGTTCTGCAGAAGAAAATATTATTAACACAGCTAATGACGCAAATAGTGGTCCGACTGTCATAGGCGAGGTTACAGAAAAGCGTGAAGCTAATCAAAAAGTCTTCCGTTTAAGCGATGGCTCATATATGTCGGCAGAGTATCCTCAACAGGTACATTTTGAAGAAAACGGTCAATGGAACGACTATGACAACACTCTGATTGAAGAAGAGTCGGAAGAAACTAACGAGAAAGAGCTCGTAAACAGCGCGTCAGATGTTAAAGTACGGCTCTCCAAAAAAACCAACGGTAAAAAATTTGTCAGAATTGAAAAGGACGGTTACAAGCTTTCATGGTGCTATTTAAACGATAAAAAAAGCACAGCCCAAGTTACGGAAAACGAAAAACCATCTTCCGGTAAAACGGTTTTGGATAAATTAACATCGACTGTATTATATAAAAACGTATATAAGAATGTTGATTTTGAATATGTTGTTTTGCCGACGGGTCTAAAGGAGAACATTATTTTAAAAAACAATACTGCACAGACGGTGTTCGAAGCTGAGTATAAATCGAACGGTCTCGTAGCAGAACAGTTTGACGAGAAGACGATTGTTCTTAAATCTAATGGTGGCGAAATTATATATACCATCAGCGCACCCTTTATGGAAGATTCCAATGGGGCTTATTGCGAAAATGTGGCGATTAAGCTTGAAAGCGTCAAAAACAATACGTTTTGTGTTAAAATAAATTTGGATAAGGATTGGCTTTTACGGGAAGAAAGGGCATATCCTGTTCTGGTAGATCCGGTTTTAAAAACAAATCAGGATATCAGCGCGGCACAGTCGGCTTTTGTATCTTCTGCAAATCCTAATAAATGTTATTTAGCCTCAGGTACAGACGAGATGGGAAGTCTTTATGTAGGCAACATTTCGGGGTTTGGTCAGACGGAGAGCTATGTTAAATTCACATCGCTTCCTTCCTTGGGAATAGCCGACAAAGTAATTGACGCCAGAGTATATTTAGCTTTAAGAAAATGCGAAATCGGACTTACGGTTAATGTTAAGCGGCTTGCTGCGGATTGGGATCCGTATACGGTAAAATGGAATAACAAACCTTACAGCAATAATATTATAAAGGATTATATGACTCTTACCCCGCAAACCGACACCTCACAATTTCGATCTGTAGAAATTACTGATTTAGTTCGCGGATGGTATTCAGGGGAATATCCGAATTACGGTATGTCGCTTTCCACAGATAAAACCACTGCGTCAAAAGCATGGTTTTATTCTATCCATTACACGGGATATACTGCCGCCAGACCGATTATGACTGTGACTTACCGAAATATGTCCGGTTATGAGAATTATTGGAGCTATACAAATTTAAATGCAGGTCGGAACGGCACATTAAGTGTAAATAATTATAACGGAAATTTAACATTCATACAACCCGTTACTGAAAATACCGGCGGCTCGCTCATGCCGGTTGAATTATCTTTTGTTTACAATCTAAACGGCTTACCCACGCAGCATACAAATCTCACCGCAGGATATACATATATGGGACAAAATATGCAAACCAATTACCATATTTATATCCGTGAAGATAGTCGAACCTCATCAAATGGATTTAGGTATTTTTTACATGACGGTGACGGAACAAGACACTGGTTTTATTTTGAAAACAATTCTTCCGTCGGAAAAGACGAAGATGGACTGGGGTATACACTTGAGCTTATTAATGCAAATTCTGACAGCATTTGTGCAGCAGCGAGATACCGTATAAAAGACAAAGACGGAAACAGAATGTATTTTAACGACCTCGGAAACATTATTCAAATAACAAATGCGAATAATATTTCTTCCAGCGTACAATACGAAACAGTTTCAGGCAATTTGCGTATAAAAAGCATTACAGACGGTGCGGGCAGATTATACAATTTTGGCTACCATCCTTTGTACCCGGATCTGCTCTGCAATATTACCGATCCTGCAGGCAGACAAACTAAATTTGAATATTGGACCGGCTTTTTCACAATGTTTGAATTCAGTGACGGAAAAAAGTTTTATATCAGTTATTCAAACGGAGTGCCGGTTAACTTCGGTTCTATTGACGGAACCAATACCGTAATAAGATATGATGCTACTGCACAAAAGCGAGTAACATTTGCAGGATGGGGCAGAGATGAAAACAATCTCGTGGAAAGCTATTCGTTTTCATATAAACAAAACGAAACAAAAATCACCGACAAACTCGGAAGAACAATCACTTATCAGTTTAATGATTACGGGCAAAAAACAGGCGTGATTTCCGATA
>CAKSGP010000220.1 GCA_934454745.1 uncultured Clostridia bacterium | reverse complement strand
GATTAACGTGTTATAGTTCTTACACCGCTATTTGTTTCAAACAGAAAAATACAAAAGTTTTCTGAAGAAAAATCCGCAGGCAATCTGAATTTTAACTGTGTGCTTATGCTGTACCCGCCAGAAGTGCTTGATTATGTGGTTGTCAATGAACTGTGCCACCTTAAGAGAATGAATCACTCTAAAAAGTTTTGGAGCAAAGTTTCGCATTTTTGTCCTGAATACGAGCAACATAAGAGATGGCTTAAAGAACACGGAAATGAATTGATTAGGAGATTAAAATAAAGGTTAAACAGATTATATAAGATGTGTTTATATTTAAACGAGCCGAACTTGCAACAAAAGAAGATTTGCAATTGGCAATATACTTATAAGATACTTTGCGTGCAAATGCGGACATTTGTGTAGGTATTGCAGTCAATATGATTGGCGTAAATAAACGCAGATATGAACTTCAAAAAATGCAAACAGAAATATAACGGCTTCCCTGCACAGATAATTCAGCATAAAATCGACCACGGTGATGGGATTGTTATATGATTTACTCAAACAAAGCTATTAAAAAATGGATATATTTGATATAGGTATCCTTATAACATAAGTGCAAGCCGCAATCGGCTTGCTACACACCGTTTCAATAATTACATATAAGTGAAAGCCTTGAGGCTTTCAAACATTATTTGTCATTATTATAACATAAGTTTTTAAGCATATCACCCACCCCACACTCATATATTGTAGAGAATTATGAAATTGTGGTGGGGGTTATTAATGAAAGACTATATTGAAGACAGGGTGCTTGAAATTGCACAGTATATAATTGATAATAATGCAACAGTTCGCAGTACTGCAAAAGTATTTAATGTTTCAAAATCAACCGTACATAAAGACGTTCACGAACGGTTGTTGCGCATAAACCGAGAGCTTTATGGAAAGTGCAGTAATGTTTTAGAGAAAAACAAGGCTGAACGTCATATACGAGGCGGGCTTGCAACACGCGAAAAATATCAGCGTGTACACAAAAAAAATGGAGATTGTTAACAAAATTTGCGGTATTTTCAGCTTGCATTACCAACTTTTTTATGATACAATATACATATCATTTGAAAGGTTATTTGTGATATGCTTATACAGGAAGTAAACAGTCACGACCTCCGCATAGCGATGTTGCCGTACACCAGTGCGTTAAAGGTCGTGAATATGTATTTAGATACATTTGAAGAAGAGCTTTTTACATATAAACGGCAAAATCCCATTGAACACGTAAAAACAAGGCTTAAACGTCCCAGTTCAATTGCACGAAAGCTTGAAAAGAAGGGATATGAACCTACTGTTGAAAATGCCGTCAAATATATTGATGATATTGCCGGTGTACGAATAGTATGTCTGTTCCAGGACGATATTTATAAGATTGCGGATGTTATAAAGCAATTTGATAACATTAAAATTATTCGGATAAAGGATTATATAAAAGAGCCTAAAGAAAACGGATACCGCAGTTACCATATGCACATAGAAGTACCTGTGCGTATGCTCAACGGCAATGAAATGGTAAAAGTTGAAATTCAATTGCGAACCGTCGCAATGGATTTCTGGGCAAGTCTTGAACACAAAATACGTTATAAAAACGAAGCGGACGTTCCCGAAAGCATTAGTTCTGAGCTTAAGCTTTGTGCAACTCTCGTTGAAAAAATGGATTCTGAAATGCAGTATCTTAACAGGGAAATTGAACAATTAGACTAAAAAATAATGGTACGGTGTAACTTTCTTTACACCACACCATTATTTTTTTGCATATTTTCTCAATCTTTGAAATCATAATATACACAAGAACAAACAAGATTGATATTTACACAGGCAAAAGTCGTATGCTTATGTAGTTTCCTATCATTCCGAAAATAGGCGGCATCAATGTTGTGCCGACATAGGCACTTGCCATCTGAATTCCTATTATCTCCTGAGAATATTTAGCACCGAAGTTATCCAGTGTTGAATGAATAATACACGGATATATAGGTGCACAGCTAATAAAAGCAAATACATTTGTTTCCTGCCGATTTGTATTATCTTGTTATATGTTTTGGTAGACCATCTTCTGTAATAACCTCTACATCACCAAGAATCAACGGACGGCAGTATTTAATAAATGCCTCGGTTACATCATTTCCGTCAGCTGATATAAACTCGTCAGGTACTTTGCGTTCCTTGTTTGCAACCTCTGATGCTTTATTCTCAATAACTGTACATACATAATCGCCTGTACGCCTAAATCCCATTACGACACCATTTCTGCCTTTTATTGCCGCAAGTGATGCACGCTTACCTATGTGTTGGGATTCGGAGAGGTCTGTAAGGGACGTAAAATGGCCGCAACAACGCTGCAGAACGTTAAGCTCCACACTTCTCATTTTATAGCCGAATTCTTCACTCAAAAAGCTCTCTAAAACTCTTGATGAGCCTGCAAGCTGAGCGTGACCGAAAATATCGTGGCTTTGTGTAGTCTGAGAGCAATAATATTCCCCGTTCTCATCGCGAATACCCTCAGAGACCGCAATAATAATATTATTTTCCTTACATCTTTTAATGTCATCAATGATTTTTTGACGGCCCACAGGTCGCTCCGGTAAATAAATAAGATGAGGTGCTGTTGAATTATCACACCTTGCAAGAGCTGCGGCAGCTGTCAGCCATCCGGCGTTTCTGCCCATTATCTCTACTATTGTAATCGACTTTTCTGCATAAACACCGCTGTCACGGGCAATTTCCTTAACAGACGATGCAACATAGCGTGCCGCTGAGCCATAACCCGGGGTATGATCGGTTTCTGCTAAGTCATTATCAATTGTCTTTGGTGCTCCGACAATGATAACATCAATATTATGTGCATCGGCGTAACGCGAAAGCTTGTTTACCGTATCCATAGAATCGTTACCGCCTATATATACAAAATACTTTATATCATTCTCTTTAAAAGCATCAAAGATACGACTATATACTTCATCACCTGTCTCAGGCTCAGGGAGCTTTATCCGGCAAGAACCTAAATAAGAACCCGGTGTATTCTTTAAAAGTGCACGATTCTGGGAATCGCTGAATATTTCGTTTAAATCCAAAAAATTGTTGTTTATAACTCCTTTAATTCCATTTACGGCACCAAGTATTTCTCCGTCCGCCTCCAAAACACCTTCAATAACACCCAAAAGTGTAGCATTTATCGCTGCTGTCGGGCCTCCTGAC
>CAKSGP010000219.1 GCA_934454745.1 uncultured Clostridia bacterium | reverse complement strand
GTGTTTTATGCGGACGTGTCAAAGCTTGATACAGAAAAGGAGTATCCATTAATTTCTATATATCGCCGTGAGAAAATATTAAAGCTAAAGAGTGACAAAAATAAGAAGTTATCACTTGGTGCGGAATTATTGCTTATATATGCACTTAAGAAATATTATAAAGATATAATGCTACCTCTTGAATTTTCTTTTGGGAAATATGGAAAACCTGAAATCCCGGGGATACAATTTAGCCTTGCCCACGCAAGTGATGTTGCAGTATGTGCAGTATCAGACAAAGCGGTAGGAGTCGATATTGAACGTATAGACAGGAAAAGTGACAGAGTAGCAAAAAGAGCATTCAGTGAAAATGAGCAAAAATTTGAATTTGCATATATATGGACGAGGAAGGAAGCGGCGGTAAAAGCAGACGGCGGAGGAATTGCGCTTGGACTTTCAGATATAGATGTAACAAAAGATTTTGTTACAATAAACGGCAAGAGCTATCGTATTATAAGTATTAAACCCGAAATCACGGGTTATTATCTTGCTCTTTGTGTACAATCGGACGTTGACTGAAATTATTGATTTCCTTGTAGGAATCCATTTTGTAATCATCATCGGCAAGAGCAGGGATAAGACCTGTGGTTTCGGTGTGTGATACAGCATTGTTTCCTGTATCAAGCTCCATTTTATTTAAAATTTTATCGTTATCTATATGCTTCCTCATAATAAACCTCCTAAGGAATTGATTAAGCATATTATACTTAAAAATAAAAGAAAATATTCATATACGAAAGGTGATATATTATGATAGGAATAATAGGTGCAATGGCATCGGAGGTTGACGGACTGAAAGACAAAATGCAGAATATGAAAGCTGAAAAAATATCAGGAGTTGATTTTTGCTCAGGAATTATAGGTAATAGAA
The DNA here is from genome assembly GCA_934454745.1 of uncultured Clostridia bacterium. GTDB lineage: Bacteria > Bacillota > Clostridia > UBA1381 > UBA1381 > Ornithomonoglobus. The sequence continues at coordinate 2,335 of CAKSGP010000219.1, read as the reverse complement.
AGGTTGTTGTTGCACAGGCAGGTGTAGGAAAGGTAAATGCCGCCGTAACTGCACAGACTATGATTTTAAAATACGGAGTATCAGCCCTTATAAATATAGGTGTTGCAGGGGGAATAGACAAAACTCTTAAAATAGGTGATATAGTCGTTGCCGACCGTGTTGTTGAGCACGATATGGATACAACAGCAGTAGGAGATGAGCTGGGATTTATAACGGGGATTGACCGCGTATATATGGATTGTGATAAGAAGTTGTCCGAATCAATATACGAGTGTGCAATAAATACAGGCGTTCACACGATTTACGGTACAATAGCATCGGGTGATATATTCGTATCAGAGGACAGCGTCCGTAACAGAATATCAAAGCAGTTTAATGCGGCGGCGGCTGAAATGGAAGGCGGGGCGATAGGTCACGTTTGTACAATGAATAATGTACCCTTTGTTGTACTGCGTGCAATGAGTGATTGTGCAAATGACGAAAGTTCGGTGGATTTCCCCACATTTGCAAAATCGGCGGCGGAAAAATCAATTGAAATTATAACGGCATATTTGGCGAAAGGAGCAGAATAATGCAGAAAATTAAATCTTTTGAAGTTGATCACACAAAGCTTGATCCGGGATTTTACATTTCCCGTATTGACGGAGATGTAATTACATACGATATGCGTTTTTGTAAGCCTAATACAGGTGATGTGCTTGACAATGAAACTATGCACACAACTGAGCATATGCTTGCGACTTTTATGCGTAATTCTGAAATTAAAGATAGTGTTGTGTATTTCGGACCTATGGGTTGTCAGACAGGCTTTTACCTTCTTGTGCGTGATAATATAAAGCCTGAGGAGGTTGTAGAAGTCTTAAGGATTGCATTGCGTGATACAATTGCACATAATGGCGAAGTTTTTGGAGCAAGTGCTGTTGAGTGCGGAAACTACAAGACACTGAATCTGAAAAAAGCACAGGATGCCTGCGGAAAATATATCAAAATATTAAAGGGCGTTGACAGCTATAAATAAACATTAAAATATCAAGTACCTCTTAAATGTCGGATTGTCCTCTGACTTTTTGGAGGTACTTTAATTTGAATAAATTTATTCATATCAGTCTAAAATAGGAACAAACCAAAAGGAAGGAATTAGATTGATATGCCCAATAAAAAAGAAACTGATATAAGTGCAACCATAGACAAATATGTGGAAAATGCAAAAAAAGCCCTTGATGAATTTATGGATATGACACAGGAGGAAATAGACAATATTGTAAAAGCAATGACTCTTGCGGGTGTCGGTAAGCATATGGAGCTTGCAAGGCTTGCGGTAGACGAAACAAAAAGGGGAGTATACGAGGATAAAATAACAAAAAATATGTTTGCAACCGAGTATATTTACCATTCTATTAAGAACATAAAAACGGTTGGTGTCATAGACGAGAACGAGATGGAGGATTATGATATAATAGCTGAGCCGGTAGGAATCATATGCGGTGTAACACCTGTTACGAATCCAACATCAACAACATTATTTAAAGCTTTGATTTCAATCAAATCACGTAATCCCATAATATTCGGATTTCACCCGTCAGCACAAAAATGCTCTGTTGCGGCGGCAAAGACTGTCTATGATGCGGCAGTTGAGGCAGGTGCACCAAAGCACTGTATACAGTGGATAGAGGAGCCGTCAATTGAGGCAACACATACCCTTATGAATCATCCAGGCGTTGCAACAGTTCTTGCAACAGGGGGTAGTTCAATGGTACGTGCGGCATATTCAACAGGAAAGCCGGCACTTGGCGTAGGACCCGGTAATGTTCCTTGCTATATCCATAAATCTTGCGATTTAAAAAGAGCCGTAACAGACCTTATTATCTCCAAATCCTTTGATAACGGAATGATTTGTGCATCTGAACAGGCGGCTATTGTAGATAAGGAGATATCAAAGGAATTTGAACAGCTTATGAAGGACGGCGGATGCTATTTCCCAACCCCTGATGAGGTAAAGCTGTTAAGCGACTTTTGTATTGACAATACAAAGGGTGCGGTAAATTCTGCGATAGTAGGGCAGAGTGCAAAATGGATTGCAGATAGTGCAGGTCTTAAAAATGTTCCCGAAAACACAAAAATTCTTGTGTGCAAAATAGACGGAGTGGGTGAGGAGTATCCACTATCCCGTGAAAAGCTGAGCCCTGTTTTGGGGTATATGATAGCGGATACTGCAGAACAAGGTATTGACCTTGCAGAACGAATGGTGGAATTTAACGGTATGGGACACAGTGCGGTTATTCACGCTTCTGACGAAAATGTGATAGATGCGTATTCACTGCGAATGAAAGCTAGC
>CAKSGP010000218.1 GCA_934454745.1 uncultured Clostridia bacterium | reverse complement strand
ACATAACAAACAGCACAACCACCGCCACAACATATGCTACGGCAAAGTAAATAACTGCCTTTTTGTTCTTTGCATTTTCATAAAATACTTTTATGCTGTATACTGTCATAAGCACCGAAAAAATAACACATGGGAAATAGTGGTATATATACGTTGTTCTCAAGACAAGCATCCAAGGCATATAATTTGCAAAATAGCCTATTAGGAGGAATAACGGTATACGCACTGATTTTTGAGTTATTTTATCATCAAATATCAATGTTGCAATAAATACTGCAACCATAATGGCAGAATAGAGCAACATACACGGCAGAAGCCTTGCGAGATTTTCATTGCCGTTGCCTTTAATTCCTGCAAGTAAGCACAGGATTGCAAAAATAGCTGTATATAGAACCGCAAAGTAACGCTTATCCTTACCGAAATAGTTCTTGTTCTTTAACGGAACTATTATAGTAAGTGCCAGACAGTATGCAACAGCCGGTATACCCGCCCACCATACGGCAGGATTACCCATTGCACTTATTCCCTGTCGCATAGTGCCGCTTACAACATTTGAATAATACCATAACGGACGATACATTATAGGCCATTCAAACCAATAGGAGGAATAAGGATGAGTTGATGCTACAACCGTCTTTGAGTGATATGTGAACATCGACTGAGCATTTGTAAATATAGTCTTAAAGCCCTCTCCGCTTGGAGTTTTCATATATGGGATATATGAGAGTGCATATATAGCAAAGGGTACTGCTATAAACATTATGCAACAGAACGCAAGAGTTATAACTGTGTTCTTTTTAAATGAGTCTATAACCTTTTTATGGCTTATACCGTCTGTTTCGCCTTTTGGATTTCCCATATCGTACTTATACTCCTTATATCTGTTATATACAGTTATAAAGAATATAATTGCAAGTCCTGCACCCGCGTATAATCCTGTCCATTTCGAGGCAACGGAAAATCCAAAAAAGAGTCCCGAAAGTCCCAAGGGAATGAGGGTTTTATATAACGGTCTGTCATAAAAGCTTTGTTTATAATACTTATACATATAATAATACATCAGCATTATAAATAAAGTAACGTAGGTATCAATGGTAGCAAGACGCGTTTGAGTAAAGTGCATAAAGTCAAATGTGTATATTAAGCACGCCAAAACCGCAAACCATTTATTTTTCAGACAGCGTTTTGCAAAAAGATATACAACCGGTACCATAAATACGCCGAAAAGTGTCCCCATAAAACGCCAGCCGAATGGTACCATACCGAATAGGAGTATTCCTATTCCCATAATCACCTTGCCAAGAGGCGGATGAGTCCATTCATAAACGCTCATACCGTGTATAAATTCGTAGGCAGTACGAGGATGATATATCTCATCAAAATACGTGCCTGCCATATATGATGTGGGATCTGCAAAATAATCCTGCTCGTCAAATAAACTGCTGACTCCCTCATCTGTTATATTTTTCGGTGTTATAATATTTCCATCAGGATTTAATAAGCATACCTCGTTAAGATATATTCTGTCACTCGGATCTTGAGGGTTTTCCGTACCATTGCTTGAAATTACGACATATTGTGCCGTAACATCAATATTCTCCCGGATCGTCCATTTAAATATTGACGCATATCTTTCGTTTATATCCTCTTTAACCTGATTATGGTCACTGTCAAGATATGAGAACGAAAGATTTCTGTTTTCTTCAAGGTTTCTTGCACCCAAGAAAAATGCCATATCAGAAATTTTTTGTTCCTCTCCCAAGTCTACTGTGATAGTGTTCTGACATAGCTCCGCTGATGTTTGTGGAGCATATTTATCGCCCAGCTTATAAAATGCTATACCGCCGTACATAAGTGTAATTACCATCATAAAAGCAATGTCAAATGCAGTAATCTTTACCGCCTTTTCACTTAAGCTGAAGCCTTTGAATTCCGATTTTTTATCAACCTTTCTTACGCTTTCATTTTTGTTTTCAACAGCCTTTTTTACGGCTATATCAGTTTTTTTGAAAGCATAATATGCTACAAATATAAATAACACAAGATTTATAACAGATGCAACCGAAATAACCGGAGATTTAAAATACATCCCGGGATCAGTTTCGTAAACAAACAGCACCCATGCAATATTGAAAAATTGCGAGAGGGAGAACAAGCAATACATAAGGAAGTTTCTTCCCGTAGGGGCAGATGCTAATAGCATCATAAGCATAAATATACCTGGGAACGCATATCGCTCATGCATTTTAGGTGCAAGCATATATATTCCGAATACAAGGATAAAGGCGGTAAGATAATACTTTTCTTTTCCTTTTTTTCTGAAGAATATAACGCCTCCGAATACCACAACTGCTATCATTAATAGATAGCCTATAACTGATACTGCACCTGAAAGTTCTGTCCAGTTTGCTCCAAAAATACCGTACACATTAAATGCATTTATTGTCATATAGTTATATTGACTGACGGTTTCTATATATTGACTGAGAATTATACCTATTCCCTGTATAGGATTATTGCCAAAAGGCATAAACAAGACAAATAAGCTCGCAACTGCGGCAGCTGACCATAATATTAAATTAATTAATTTTTTTCCATTAAAGGATTTATCTTTAAATACCTCCTCAATTACCCCGAAAACCAATACGGGTGCAAAGAAAATCGCCTGAGGCTTTATAAGCATCGCCGCACCGAATGCAAAAAATGAAAGCGGAAAACGTTTTTCTGCCATAAAATATATGGATAAAACAGCGAAAAAGGCAAGCACTGAATCAACCTGTCCCCAAAGACAAGTGTTTAATATAACCGCAGGGTTAAAAAGAATAAGTGCGGATATGATAATAGATGCTGTACTCTTTTTAAAGCTTTGAGAGACAAGCTTATACGCAAGATAAGCTATACCCATATTGGAAAGTATTGACGGGAGCTTTAATACAACCCACCATGCGGCACCTTCAAGAGAAAAAAGTCTTTGCAATGCACCAAGTACATACATAATATATACATAGCCGGGCGGATAATCGTGAAAACCGTCAGACAAATAAAAGTGTGAAATACCATTTTGGAAGACTTGGTACGACCACGCCGAAAAGCAGTTCATATCCGTTTCGTGGCCTCGATAGCTTGCAGCTGCAATTATTTGAATAATAAATCCCAGTGCAAGCAATATCCAGATATAAGATTTTCCAGTGATCTTTGGTGTTTTTGATAAACTACTTTCCAGCGATGACCACGCCACCGATGCACAAATTGCACTAATTAATAT
>CAKSGP010000217.1 GCA_934454745.1 uncultured Clostridia bacterium | reverse complement strand
ACAGGTCATATACAGCGTAAAATATAAAATGGGGCCATTCCTTGAAATTCAGCGATAGCCCCATTTTTTTATTTTATTTTACTTGATTATTTTTATATGATATGATAAAATATAATAGAATTATTTCAGCTTAAGAAAGGGATTGGTAGATATGAAACCGTTTGTGGCGGTTGTTGGCAGACCTAACGTTGGAAAATCAACGCTTTTTAATAGAATTTCGGGTGCAAGAATAAGTATTATTGAGGATACACCAGGTGTAACACGTGACAGAATATATTCAGATGTTTCATGGCTTGACAAGCATTTTACACTTATTGACACAGGCGGAATTGAGCCTATGTCAAAGGACGAGATACTCTCTAAAATGCGTGAGCAGGCACAGCTTGCAATAGAGATGGCAGATGTGGTTGTGCTTATGACAAACGTAAAAGAGGGCGTAACCGCCAATGACCACGAGGTTGCGCAAATGCTCCTAAAGGCAAAGAAAAAAATCGTTCTTGCCGTTAACAAAGTGGATAATCTCGGTGATCCCCCAATGGAGTTTTATGAGTTCTATAACTTAGGTCTCGGCGACCCCATTGCTATTTCTGCGGCAAACTCATTAGGACTTGGTGACTTGCTTGATGAAATAACCGAAAAGTTCCCTGATGATGCGGATACAACAGAAGATGATGAGGAAATAAAGGTAGCGGTAATCGGCAGACCGAATGCCGGAAAATCATCCCTTATAAACAAGCTTATGGGTGAGGACAGAGTTATAGTTTCTGATATTGCCGGTACAACACGTGATGCAATTGATACGCACTACGAAAAGGACGGCGACAAATTTTTGTTCATTGACACTGCCGGCATACGCCGTAAAAGTAAGGTCAATGAGGCAATAGAAAAATTCAGTGTAATCCGTTCTTATGCGGCAGTAGACAGAAGTGACGTTTGCGTTATAATGATAGACGGAACAGAGGGCATTGCTGAGCAGGATACAAAAATTGCAGGATATGCCGACGAGCAGGGCAAGGCTTGTATTTTTGTCATAAATAAATGGGATATTGTCAAGAAAAACGATAAGACAATGAACGAATTCAAATATAAAATCCGTGAAACATTTGCATTTATGTCATACGCTTCAATGATGTTTACAAGTGCAAAAACAGGACGTAATATCCCCGCACTTATTGAGGAAATCAAAAAGGTTAACGAACAGCATAAACGCAGAATTACCACAGGTATGCTAAACGATGTTATAAATGAGGCGGTAAACAAGCAACAGCCGCCCTCGGATAAGGGCAAGAGATTGCGTATCTATTACGGTACTCAGGCAAGTGTTGCCCCACCCACATTCGTATTGTTCGTTAACGATAAGGATTTGTTCCATTTCTCATATAAGAGATTTATAGAAAATCAGATCCGTGAGAATTTCGGATTTGAGGGAACGCCTATCAGGCTGATTATAAGAGAACGCAAAAAGGATCAATAAGGAGAATTGAAATGGCATTATTATATACAATAGCATTAGCCGTTATTGCCTATCTTATCGGCAGTATCAACTCATCTATCCTTATTTCGAGAATAGTAACAGGTAAGGATATAAGAAAAAGCGGGTCGGGCAATGCCGGGGCAACTAATATGCTCCGTATAATGGGAAAAAAGTATGCGATTATAACCCTTATAATAGACATACTCAAGGGTGTTATCGCATTACTGCTTGCAAAGCTTGCGATTAGTATGGATGCATATGATATAGCCCCCTATATTGCAGGCGTTTCCGTTGTACTTGGTCATAATTTCCCTGTATTTTTCGGATTTCGCGGTGGCAAAGGTGTTGCAACCTCACTTGGTGTAGTGCTGATGCTTGATTGGAAAATCGGCGTTATAGTTCTTGTTATTGCACTTCTTATAATGGCAATATCAAAATACGTTTCCCTGGGCTCTGTTACGGCGGCTGTTTTATTTATAGTATTGCAGATTGCTGTTATGGTAATTTATAATGAATTTGATATTTTAAGACTTATATGCGTTATCATTCTCGGTGGTCTGTTGATAGTCCGTCACAGAACTAATATAGTTCGACTTATAAAAGGAACCGAAAACAAGTTAGGTGCAAAGAAAAAGGAGGACTGATTATATGAAAATAGCGGTTATCGGCTCAGGAAGCTGGGGAACTGCAATGGCAATTCTCCTTGCAAAAAAGAACAATGATGTATATTTATGGTCCTGGATACAGGAGGAGACCGACAGATTAAATGAAGCCCGTGAAAACAAGGAGTTTTTACCCGGTGTAAAGCTGTGCGATGATATTGTATGCTCCCACGATATGGGCGAGTGCATAAAAGATGCAGAAGTTATCGTTACTGCCGCCCCCTCTCCTGCAACACGCACAACTGCAAAGCAGATGGCAGAATTTGTCAAAGACGGGCAAAAAATAGTCAATATTTCCAAGGGACTTGAGGGCAATTTAAGATTATCTCAGGTTTATAAAGAGGAAATCCCCCAGGCTGACATATCAGTTCTTAGCGGTCCTTCCCACGCTGAAGAGGTTAGCCGCAGTATCCCTACAACTGTAGTTATTGCATCAGCATCTGAAAAAACGGCAGAATTCTTGCAGGACGTATTTATGACAGATGTATTCCGTGTATATACATCAAAGGATATAATCGGCGTTGAGCTTGGCGGTGCATTAAAGAATGTAATCGCACTGTGTGCAGGTATATCTGACGGCTTGGGATACGGTGATAATACTAAAGCGGCGCTTATAACACGAGGCATAGCCGAAATTTCACGGCTTGGCGTTGCTATGGGTGCAAATGCTTTAACCTTTGCCGGTCTTTCAGGTCTTGGCGACCTTATTGTTACGGCAACAAGCACACTTTCACGCAATCATACAGCCGGTGAGCTTTTAGGCAAGGGAATGGATCTTGATACTGCTCTTGCAAAGGTACATATGGTAGTTGAGGGTGTAAACACCGCAACTGCGGCATATGAGCTTGGCAAACAATACGGTGTAGAAACCCCCATAATTGAGCAGGCATATAATGTGCTATACAAAGGCACTAACCCCAAAGATGCGGTAAATACGCTTATGACAAGAGAAAAAACATCAGAATAACGGAGTATATACAATAATGGACTTATTTGTTTTCAATAATATTAACAACAATAAAATTGTTCAGGCAGTGCTTGACAAGGACAATACAACGCTTTTACGAGGCATTGTAAACTTTGCCGAAACAGAGGGCGTGACAGATGACAGTTTAAGAGAATACATCGCATC
>CAKSGP010000216.1 GCA_934454745.1 uncultured Clostridia bacterium | reverse complement strand
GGAGAAGGACACGATTTTCTATTATGATATAACCGAGAAAAATGATATAGAAATAAGAATGCGTGCTGAGGATAATGTTACAGAATACGGAATTGGTGCACCAATGTTTAATACCGATGTATCAAACTATTCGCTTTTCTTCGGTGGTGACAATCCTTTAATGGAAATTACAAATAAATCAAATCCTGACGGAAAAACCATTGTAGTCATAAAGGATTCATACGCAAATGCCTTCTTACCCTGGCTTTGTGCCAGCTCATCAAAGGTTATAGTAATCGACCCCCGATCCTTCGGAGGAAGTCTTGTTGAGGAGATAGAGAGATATAACGCAGACGAGGTGCTTGTCATAAATTATATATTCTCCGCAACATTTAGCGATTATTGTGATATGATAAAGAACATTATATAAATAAAAACGGGAGATGATAAAATGTTAGCACAAATTTTTGCTGTTATAATATTTATTACAATGTTCGTACTTGTAGTTATGGACAAAATTGAACGACATCACGTAACAATTTTCTGCGGTGTATTGATGCTTATTGTTGTATTTGGTCTTATAATGGGTGACGGAGATGCAATAATACACACCCTTAATCTGCAACCGATATTTACGACGGGATTTTGGTACACAGCAGGAGCAAGCGAATCATCAAGCGGCGGAATTAACTGGGAAACAATAATTTTTCTTGCAGGAATGATGATAATGGTTGAGGGAATGGCAAGAGTCGGATTTTTCAGATGGCTATGCCTCAAAATCGCAAGTATTGTAAAATATAAGACAATACCGATATTTTTCACCTTTATGATTATGTCAGCAGTGCTTGCTATGTTTATAGACTCAATCACGGTTATACTGTTTTTGGCGGCGGTTACAATTGAGCTTGCAAGGTTATTGAAATTCAATCCTGTACCCGTAATACTTTCTGAAATATTTTGTGCAAATCTCGGCGGAAGTGCTACAATGTGCGGTGATCCACCCAACATCATAATCGGAACGTCATTGGGATATTCATTTGCAGATTTTATAACCAATACGGGATTAATTGCTCTTATCTCTTTGGTATTTGTAATTTTGTATTTCTATCTGATATTCAGAAAAGAGCTGAGCAATGCAAATGAAGTTCCTCAGAAAAAGCCCGACCCGAAATCTGCAATAAAAGATAAAACGGGATTTGCTATAAGCTGTGTGATATTCTTTATAGCAGTAGTATTACTTGTTACACATTCATCGACGCATCTATCAGTAGCATTTATCGGTGTCTTTGTATCAATCCTTACGCTTGTTATGGCACCGAAGCATATATCATACATACTTAAAAAGGTAGACTATAAAACATTGTTATTCTTTGTAGGTTTGTTTATGGTAGTGGGAGGACTTGAAGAAACAGGCGTGCTTGAGGTTATAGCCGGAATGATTGCTAAGGTTAGCGGCGGAAATGTCTATGCTTTATGTGCTATAATCCTGTGGGGCTCTGCTATTGCAAGTGCTTTTGTTGATAACATTCCCTTCGCCGCAACTATGATACCTGTAATAAAAACTATGTCAGCAACAATGGGCATAAATATAGATATGCTTGCGTGGACGCTCTCAATGGGTACTGATATAGGCGGAAGTGCAACACCTATCGGTGCAAGTGCAAATGTTGTAGGTATGGCGGTTTGTGCGAAGGCAGGCCATCACATTGGATGGAAGCGTTACTGTATGGCAGCGGCTCCTGCAACCGTTATTGTTGTGACCATATCTATGATTTGTATTTTTGTACGTTATATATAATTGAAAGGGGATAGGTATAATGGATAAGCAGTTAATTATTTCTGTGGGACGTGAATTCGGAAGCGGCGGACGTCTTATTGCCGAGGAGCTTTCAGAGCGTTTTGGTATCAAACTTTATGATAATAATCTTTTGCTTGAGATTGCAGACAAACACGGCAGTGATGCGGAGCGTATAAAGAAATTTGATGAAACTCCTAAATCACGTCTTCTTTCAAGAACAGTAAGAGGTTACAGTAATTCACTTGAGGATGCAGTAACTCAGCTTCAGTTTAATTATATCAAGGAGCGTGCAGAATCCGGCGAATCCTTTGTGATAGTCGGACGATGCGCTGAAACTGTACTTAAAGGTCACCCTGCACTTGTTTCTATATTTGTGCTTGGTGATTACGATAAGAAGGTGGAAAGAATTAAAGAAAAATACTCACTTTCTGAAAAAGAGGCGAAATCATATATAAAGACAATAGACAAAAAGCGTAAGTCATATCATAACTATAACTGTGACTTGCACTGGGGCGATTCAAGACTATATGATATTTCAATAAACTCCAGCTGTCTGGGAATTGAAGGAACGGCTGACATACTTGAAGCATACATAAAGAAGAGAATAGGCGAATAAAAGAAAAGGAGTAATTTTATGGGCGGTTTTTTCGGAGTAGCATCAAAAGAGGATTGTGTGTTTGATTTATTCTACGGAATAGACTATCATTCACATCTTGGTACACGTCGTGCAGGAATGGCGACATACGGCAAGGATGTAGGCTTTGACAAGTCAATACACAGTATTGAGAACACACCTTTCAGAACAAAATTTACAGAAGAATCCGGGTCAATGAAAGGAAATTACGGTATAGGATGTATATCCGATTACGAGGCACAGCCAATACTCGTGCGTTCCCACCACGGAGCTTTTGCTATAACAACTGTGGGTAAAATCAATAATTCGGAAGAAATAGCCAGCGGTATTTTAAATGATCACGTTCATTTCTTTCAGATGCAAAACGGGGAAATCAACCAGACAGAGCTTGTAGCTGCAATTATAAACCAGAAGGATAACTTTATAGAGGGTATAAAGTACGCACAAGAGGTTATAGACGGTTCAATGAGTATGCTTATACTCACCGAAAAGGGAATATATGCTGCACGCGACAAATACGGCAGAACGCCTATTTCAATCGGAAAAAAAGATGATGCCTATTGTGCAGCATTTGAGAGCTTTGCATATTTAAATATCGGATATGGTGATTATAAGGCGTTGGCACCCGGTGAGATTGTTGTATTTGATGAAAGCAGTGTAAAAACACTTGTTGCACCTAACAGCGATATGAAAATATGTACATTTTTGTGGGTGTACTATGGCTATCCTTCATCATCATATGAGGGTATGTCAGTTGAAGAAATGCGTTATAACTGCGGTAAATGCCTTGCAAACCGTGACGATATAAAGCCTGATATAGTGGCTTGTATTCCGGATTCAGGTATGGCTCACGCAATTGG
>CAKSGP010000215.1 GCA_934454745.1 uncultured Clostridia bacterium | reverse complement strand
ACTTATATTACTATAATGAGTTTAAAAGAAAAATTCCTATCGAACATATGTTCAAAAAGGGTATTGGTGGATTACAGAACGTCAAAAGAAAGCATAAGGGAAATGAAACAACTGGGAATGACGGTTTATAAAACAACTCCGATTAAGTCGTTATATAAAGAAGTTAGCGGACATCCTGATATGCAAATACATTTTATTGGCAATAAAGCAATATGTGCACCTGAAGTTTATAATTTTTATAAATCCTATAATTTTGCAGATATTAAACTGATTTCAGGTTCTCAATATCTTAAAAGCGATTATCCGGATGATACAGCTTATAATGTATGTGCATTTGGAAAATATGTTGTTTTAAGACCGCTGTCAACGGCGATAGAAATTCTTTCAGAATACCATAGCCTTAAAAAAGAAATTCTGAGCGTAAAGCAAGGCTACGCAAAATGCAGTATATGCGTGGTAAATGAAGAGTCTGTAATAACAGCAGACAATGGTATATATAACACACTTAAAAACAAAGGAATAAATGTACTTAAAATTAATGAGGGATTTATTGACTTGTATGGTATGCAAGGATTTATAGGAGGAGCATCAGGATTGATTAATAAGAAAACGTTATGTTTTAATGGGGATTTAAAAAGCCATCCTGATTGTGACAACATAACTTCGTTTTGCAAAAATGTAGGAGTAGATACAGTATCACTAAACAAAGGAAATTTAATTGATATTGGAAGTATCCTTTGTTTTTGATAAAAATAGTTTTTAAGTTTAATAAAGAGTGATTTATTAAACTTAAAAAGAATAAACTATATCCCCTTTCGCGTCAAAAAAACACAGCTATGGGAATAAATCCCTTAAGCTGTGCTTTTTGATTATCCGCCTATTTGACATTTGAGCCCGCTTTTCTTTGCAACATCAAGAAGCATATTCATATACTCCTTATTCATAGGTTCTATGCCGTGCAACAGATATTCTCTGCCAAGTCCTTCATATTTGCCTTCGCCTAATCTGTGATAAGGTAAAAGATGAAGCTTTTTTACGTTTGGAAGTGATGCGGCAAATGTTGCAATATCGTTTATTTCTTCAGGTGTATTATTAAATCCCGGTATAACCGGTACACGAATTGTGAGATCAACACCTGATTTTGCAATGTTAAAAGCGTTTTCTAATATAATTTTATTATCTGCTCCTGTAAATTCCTTATGCTTAACTGCATTAATATGTTTTATATCCATAAGTACATAATCTACGTATGGCAGATATTTTTTAATATTTTCCCAAGTGCTATATCCTGTGGTTTCGATAGCTGTATTATAGCCCAAATCCTTGCAGGCGTGTAAGAGATGAGGTGCAAAGTCAGGCTGTGCAAGACATTCACCGCCTGAAAGTGTTACACCACCGCCGCTACGCCTGAAATAAAACTCATCACAGATTAGCTTTGGTAAGAGCTCCTCAACAGTTATATCCTCACCGTAAATTTTCTGATTACCGTTAACGGTCATACTCTCTATTTTGTAGTTCTGACCTTCCGGGTTACAGCACCAACGGCAACGCAAAGGACATCCCTTAAGAAATACAATTGTGCGTATGCCGGGACCATCGTGTATTGAATATCTTTGGATATCAAATATGCGTCCTTTAGCCTTTAAATAGTCCATATACGTATATCCCCTACCCTTTAGAATGTCTGTTCTGTACGTGCAATAATATCATCCTGTAACGAACGTGATAAGGTTGTAAACAAAGCACTATATCCGGCAACACGAACAACAAGAGATTTATATTTCTCAGGGTTCTTTTGTGCATCAAGCAATGTATCACGGTCAACAACGTTAAATTGCATATGCATACCCTTTTGGTCAAAGAACGCTCTTATATATGCAACAAACTTTTGAAGTCCTTCAGTACCTGAAAGTGCGCTCGGATGGAATTTTTGGTTGTAAAGAGTACCATTAGATGCTATTGCGTGGTCGATCTTTGCAACTGAGTTTGCCGCAGCTGTCGGACCTAACACATCATAACCGCCTCTGGGGCCTACACCGTCTGCGATTGGTGTGTTTGCATAACGTCCGTCAGGTGTTGCACCTGTCTGTTCTCCGAGGGGTACATTTGCCGATACAGGATATAAGCCTGCCTGGAAAATTCCTCCACGTGTATTTTTGTATTTTTCAAGCTCTTGTGTGTATATGTAAGCAACATCACGTGCAAGTAAATCTATTTCTTCAATATCGTTACCATATTTTTCAACAGAATCAATATCATTGTGAAGTTTATCAAATTTATATCTCTGCTCATCTGTACATACACCATCAAGGAGCATTTTATAGATTTCACCTATTACTGCTTTATCAATATCCCTACCCTCGTTTATAAGCGTCTCTACAACAGACTCAGTTGAGAGCATTGCCGCTTTCGGAGTAAGTCCTTTACCAAAGTTAAGGTCAAGTGCATCTTTAAAATCCTGTAATGTATATTTTTTCTCATCATATACAAGCTTTTTTATTGCCCAAAGACCATCTGTAACGTTAGCAATACCAAATCCTTGGGGACCTGTGAAATTGTGATGTGCGCCACCCTGCTCTATTGTTTTACCCTCATCAATACAATCATCGATAAGACAAGATACAAATGGTAGCGGGCAACGCTCTTTATGTGCAATATCAATTGCGTTACAAGCATTAACAAGCTGTGCAATCTGATAATCAGATTGAGCTTTATATGCTGCAACAAATTCCTCAAAAGTTGTAAATGATGCAATATCGCCTGTTTTAAGACCTACTAAAACACCTTTATCATAGCCGTTTGAAAATACAAGCTCAAGTGGACGAAGCATATTAAAGAAAGCCGCATCGTGCCAGCCATGTGTTTTTCCGGGTACCTGCGGTTCGACACAGCCTATAATTGAATAATTTCTTGCATCTTCAAGAGTTGCACCTCTTGACATAAGTGCCGGAATTATTATTTCATCGTTATAATAAGCCGGTAAGCCTATACCTGTTCTTGTAAGCTCTGCACACTTTAGCATAAACTCGTTAGGTGTGCCGTTCCAGATACGGACTGAGAATGAAGGTGCCGGAAGGAGCGTATGCATTGATGCGTTTACACAGATAAATGACATATCATTTACTGCATCTTTTCCGTCCTTAGTCTGTCCTCCTGCACATAAGTTCTTGAATAAGCTATATCCTGCAAATCCTTCAGATGATGCCGCATCACGGCATTTGTTCAAATCATTAAACTTTACCCATATACAGTCTACAAGCTCCTGAGCAAATTCA
>CAKSGP010000214.1 GCA_934454745.1 uncultured Clostridia bacterium | reverse complement strand
CGGTTTCAAGCTGCTTGGGAAGCTCTGCGGTTTTCTCAACAACCGCTTTCTTTGCCGTTTCGGTAGGCTTTCCGCTGTCATCGACAAATCCGTGATCCGACATATAATTCATTATAAGCTGTGCGTCCGAATTATCAACCTTCTTTTCGGTAACGATTTTTTCTTCATATTTCATACCGGAGAAAAGGCTAATCTGAAGCACACCGAATTTAACGCCTGTTTCGGTTTCAATTTCCTTTTGCAGCGTTTCGGCAAATTCAGAGAATGACTCGTTTGCCATAACATGAAGAATATTGATATTTTTGTCCTCAATACGCTCCCCGTCCTGATTTACACAAAGTCTTAACCCTCTGCCGACTTTTTGGCGGCAGGTGAAGGTTGATTTCTGTTCAATAAGTGTGCAAACCTGAAAAACATTCGGGTTATCCCAACCCTCTTTAAGTGCGGAGTGCGAGAAGATAAATCTGAGCGGACAGTCAAAGCTTAAAAGCCACTCTTTATCTTTCATAATCGTGTTGTAGGTATCATAATCGGCAACGGTATCGCCTTTTGTATCTTTAAATGTTCCCTTTTTGTCCTGTGAAAAATAGCCGTTATGCACTTTCTCTGCATCTGCCGTGAACTTTGCTTTGATTTCTGCATATTTCGGCAAATTCATAAGCTCATTATAGCATTTTTCAAACATTTCGGCATAGATACCCTTTTCGCCGTCAGCCGTTCTGTACTTTTTAACCTCATCAATAAAGAACAGCGAAAGCACCTTGATACCTTTTTCGGTATATCGGAGTTCCTTGTCAAGATGTGCCTGAATGGTTCTTCTTATCTGTGCTTCTTTGATTATATTCTCGTCTATGTTGCCGATTGCCTTGCCAAGCTTTACAAACTCGGTGTTTGAAAACTCCACCATTTCACTTTCAGGGGTACAGTCTATTCCGGCAACAGAATATCCCGCATACAGTTCTCTTTCGCCCGATATAAGAAATAAATCGTCATTCGGCTTTACGGTTACGGTTTTTCTCGATACAATGCCGTCCTTGTTCTGCACATCAATTTCAAGCTTCGCACGGAATCCGTTATCGTTTGATACCGACAAAAGCTTTATATACGGCTTATTAAAATCATTTGCCACTGTGTTTGATGAAACGCATATCTGCTTTACGAGTCCCATTTGATAGGCGTCAACAGGCGTCAGGCGATAAAGCAAATTCATCTTTTCCCTGTGGGTTGCGGAATATCTGAACACACAAAGCGGATTGAGCGAGCTTATCGCCTCTTTTGCTTTCGGCGTATTGTCAACCGACTGCGGTTCGTCAATAATAACGACAGGATTTGTGTTTTGTATGTATGACATTGCCGTTTCGCCGTTCAGCTTGTCCTGTGCCTGATTGATAATATTTTCCGACTTTTTGAAAGCGTCGATATTGATTATCATAATCTCTATATTGCTGCTTGTGGCAAACTGCTTGACCTCCGAAAGCTTTGCGGAATTGTATATAAAATATCGGTACGGCACATTATCGTACTGATTCAGAAAATGCTCCCTTGTGGTTTCAAGAGATTTATACACACCCTCACGAATGGCAACAGACGGCACAACAACGATAAACTTCGTAAAGCCGTAGCGTTTGTGCAGTTCAAAAACCGTCTTTGTGTAGACATAGGTTTTTCCCGTACCCGTTTCCATTTCAATGCAGAAAGAACGCATACCGTCTTGAATGTCAGACGGGGCAAGGCTGTTTCTTTTCTGCACCTCGTGCATATTTGCGTTTAACTGTTCATCGGATATAAGTATTCCGTTTCCGATTCCGAGTTCATTTTCCACCAAGCTGAGCTGCGGTCCCTGCGTGATTTCAAAGGTTGACTGCATTTTCTCTTGACCGGAAAATAAATCGGCAACGGCGTTTACGGCGTCCGTCTGAAATTGTTGATTTTTAAATTTTAGTTTCATGTAATGACCACAACCTTATAATTTACTTATTCCATCAGATAACTTGATTATTATATCTATAAACTTTAAAATATCATTTTCTTTAACGACAACCCTTTGTCCAAGCAAATATGAACTGTCACTTGATTTTTTCAAATATGCATCATCAACAATTCCGCTATTATGCTCAAAAAGATGCCGTTTTTGAAACATTATATTTGCATATTCATATTCAGATTCGTTTATCCAATCGTGGTAACTCAATCCACTTATTTTTTCAAAAAGTTGGCTTCCTTTTTCAAGTATTTGAAAATCATTTACCCTAACTTTTTCTGTGGATATGGAGGTGAATTTAACCTCGCAAAATTTTTGATAAGCAGATAGTATATCACCCAAACTATTTTCAAGCATTGATTGACACATACTTGTTGCAGAATCTTTCCCGCAACTTTGTTGTAATAGTTTTTTCATTTCCGGTAAAGAAACAATGATATTTTTAGTATTATTAATAGAAACTCGAAAATTCTCAAGAATTGTGTTTTTTCCACAGCAAGGGCAAAAATATGCTGTACCAATTACACTATATCTTGTTCCGCAATATTTGCATTTAATTTCCTGTTCCCATTCTTTACTTTGCCCAATAGGATTATTTATAAATGTCGTCCTTTGTCCGGGATTGTACTTGAATTTCACAAATTTATTATGCCTCGTGCTTTTTTCCAATCTGCCGAAAGCTTCATCCAACTTCTCATTTATTAATGACATTGCCCAATCAGCAGCTAAACTTTGCATTGCATCCAATTGCTCTTGAGTCCACCATTTATCAGAAGTATCACAATGTCCACACATAGGGCAATAAACTTCATCATCGGATACTTTGTTTTTCCAATCATCCATATGTATTTTAAAGTGATAAAGACACTCTTCATTAGGACATTCTCTGTCGAAATATCCTTTTTCATCTGTATTCATTGTAACTGACAACTTCATTCTTAACACCTCATATCAACTTTAACTCAATTTGTTTATCTCTCAAAATATAATGTGCATTTGAAAGGGCGGTATCGTCCTTAAAGCCCTGTTCTGCACAAACGATTTTCGCCGGAGCATATGCCGCCATTGCGTCTATATCCTCGGCGGTTATATCGTTATAGAGAGCAATCATCAAAAGGAAGTCGCCAACAATATACACGATTTTACCGTCAATTTCTATGTATTGAACAGCCGTGTCAAGCGGAACACCCATTTTGAGCATAATTTCATAGATAACATCCATATCGGATCTGTCATCTTTTATGCTTTCAATCATTTAGATCATACGCTCGGTAAACATTTCAAGCTGATTATCGCCCGTAA
>CAKSGP010000213.1 GCA_934454745.1 uncultured Clostridia bacterium | reverse complement strand
GTGCATGAGATTATCAACAGTGGATAAGGCAATACAGAAGTTAGCTTTTTGTTTCTTTTATCTTCCATAACTTTCAAGTAGGTATCTCCATTCGTAAAGCCCTTTGTATTATCGCACTCAATCAGCGCGGATACTGTGTGTGTTCCAAATTTAAAGGTGATATAAATATCCGGACGTATGCCATACGCCTTTTCTAATCCTTTAAACTCAGTCTCAATGCTAATTACTTCAAATTCATCACAGAAGTGCATTAAAAAATCGGTAATAAGCAATTTGTGTTCGATTTTAGTCGGTTTTTTACCCGCATAATAAACGAAACTTTGGTCGATGTGGTCTCTATAACGTTTAATCTGTTTCAACTCATGAGCTACTTTAAGTCTGTTTTGAGCGACGGTTATCGAGGATTTGGTGTTATTGGTTGGAGATTTGTAAAATAGCATAGCGGCTTGTTTTGCGGTGATTAATAACGAAGTATCTTCTAAAAAATTAATCATTTTGATGTCTCTTGATGTTAAATATTTTTTTCCGGCCATATCAATCCCTACTTTCTAGCTTTCTTAGTCAGTAGCTGTTGATACTGTTTATCGTGATAAGCTAATTGCGTGTTCAATTCATCGTACCACTCGTCACTTAACGGATCATAATCACCAAAAGTATGCGACTCCTCATATTCTTCTACCAATTGCGAAAGCCCTAACTTAGTTGCGCATGGTTCGCAAAAATCAGACGTTCCAAATTCGTAGCAAACAACACGATGAACGCGTTGACCACAATGACGACAAGTTCTATACATAACAATCCTCTCCTATTCTGCAAAAGCATCAAAAATTTGTGACTTAGCTTTTTCATCAGCTTTTTCTTTGTTAATGACTTTAGCTTCAAGTGTTGTTCTTTTATTCTTAGCGCAAACCTCACGTATTTTTTCTTCTGTTGTCCAAAAAGTTTGAAATCTTGTTAGTTTATCAGTTTTGACAATTCCTTGACCTACTGCGTTAATGTCAATAATTTCAAGACCTTTCTCTTCGATGATATTACGACTCTCTTGTTCGTTTGATGTTCTTAAGCCGATTCTTAAACCACAGTTACAAGTGATATTTGTCGGTATAACGCTATCTGTAGGACGTTGGGTGCAAAACATTAGATGGATACCTACCGCTCGGCACATTGAAGCTATTTCAGCCATAGTGCGATAGGCGGTCTTTTGGTTGAATATTAAATCCTCACTCGTAGCATCTTTTCGGTTAGGTGGGGATGCCGGAAGTGTCATGAATGAAAATAATTCATCGATGATAACAAAGATAAAGGGGAGTCTGTCTTTTTTATTAACTTTAGAATTATAAGATACTATTCCAGTTACATCTGCATCTTTTACTAGCTTTAACCTTCTAAACATTTCTTGCTTGATATCGAGAAGCTCTAATATAGTTTCTTCAACATTACTAGACATGGCGGCTAAATGTTTAATGTTCTTAAATGTATTTGCTTCCACCCCACCCTTGTTATCTAAATAAATAATTTTAAGTTGGTCGGGTGTATAATTTTCAATCAATTGACACACAATAGATTTAACAAGCACAGATTTTCCCGAACCGCTCGTCCCAGCTCCCAATATATTCGGAATTGTTTTGGTGAGATTAACTGTCACAGGACCGTCTAAAGACATACCCGTTGTGATGTATAGATGATCTGTGTCGGGAATAGGCACGACTTTAAAAGGGTATTTTTTCGCATTCATCAAGTGGCCCTTAAACACCTTAACTCTGTAATTTTGATTATCGTATAGAATCTCTACATCGTTCTTAAATACATTCTCAATTGCGTATTCTAACTTAAGTAAGGAATTAATGTCGCACCCACTTGGGAGTTCAATCCCAAATAGGGTGTAAGTCTCATGCTCTTTCAACCACTTCACATAGGCAAATTCCGGTTCTTCTTTTTTATTACAAAGTCGGACCGTTTTGAATAATTCATTCAGCTTTTTTTTATCATCTTCTTCACTATTTCGATTCGTTGCGAATCCCAAACCATACGCAAGTGCACCGGCAGCTATAACGCCAAGCAATAGACTCATTTTTAAATCCCCCTTTTTTTATTTTCTACGAATAATTTTTTTAAAAATGGGCAGTTTAATAAATTCGGTCGGGGCAACCACGCCCCTCCCTCTTTATTAAATGCGCTTCGCTATTTATTGTCGTATCAACCTTTTTATGCTTCGTTTCGTTGGTCCAGGACAAGATCCTAACCAAAGTGCTACCAATCTTGGTTCAATATTTATCACTTAATACAATATATGCTCAAAAGTCTTGGTTAGTACCAAGACTTTTACTTTTGTGATGATTTAATCATATTCATCAATTTATTGCCGTCTACCATCTGTATTCCGATCCTTTTTGCTGCGCTTTTTGCATCATTTGTGAAATCGGAAGTCGTGACATAGATTCCTTTTACTTCTTTGCCACCGAGCACACAAGCGCCCACAAAATCCCTCATTTTATTAGAACTAATCGGGCGTGAGTATCTTTTGCATTCGATATAATACGTCTGCCCGTCTTTGGTGGCGACAATATCTTTCCCGCCGTCGCCTGTTCTTTTCGTCTGTTGCACTGAATACCCCATACTTTTGTATAGTTTGGCCACATAAGTTTCAAACTTGAACGGATCCATGCGTTTTAAATCGCTAAGAGACATATATTCAACTCTTGATCTGTCCTTCCAAAATAAAATATCTTTATATACAATCACGATAAACATTAACAATACACACAAGATTATTATTGCTATCGTGTAAAGAGCGCCGCTCATAAAACCACCTCTAGTATATGTTGGCTAGGTTTCGCAACATTTATACATTTAAAATAGGCTTTTTAAATGCAAAAAAGCACCTGGATGTACCAAGTGCTTAGTTATTAAATTCCAAGTCACTAATATCTAAATCATCAATGTTTACAGGCTCTACAACCGACTTTGCTTGTTGGATCTTTGGTTCATTAGTAACGACTTGATTGTTTAAATATATGGTTTCTCTTCTTTGTTCGATAGCAGCCAAATCCTTTAAAAAAGCACTTGGACTGGATTTCTGTTTGATGTATTCGTATAGATACATCTCGCTCTCTTTGAAAGTGATTCTTAATTCTTTTGCCATTTTGCCACTCCAACCTTTCTAAACCCCTTAGCGTTAGCTTTAATGTCAGTGATAGCTTTAGTTTGAGGATAAACCTTTAAAAATAACGGATGTAGTATCTTAGCACCGCCACCACTTAGGACGATATTATACTGAGATAGAT
>CAKSGP010000212.1 GCA_934454745.1 uncultured Clostridia bacterium | reverse complement strand
GATTGTTGTGTTCCAACCAATCCTTCAAGGCTCCACCAACGAAGCCACATCCAATAATTCCAACGTTAATCATTGCTATTATTAATTATTTGATATTGTGTTGTTAATAAAATCAAGTATTCTTTTCGCTCTTTTATCTATTGTCAAATCTCTTACAGTTTTCAAGGCTTCTTCCGACATCTCAGATCTCAGCTTTGGGGAATCCCTCAGCCGTTGAATGGCATCCGCAATTTGGTTTAGATTATTAGGGTCAATCAAAATAGAATTCTTATCGTTCAAGATATCCCAGTTGAATGGTAAATTTGAAGAGATAATAGGAAGACCACAAGCCATTGCTTCGAGGATTGCATTACAACACCCCTCGGCCAATGTTGGAAGCACGAAAACATCTGCAGCGTTCAAATATATCGGAATCTGGTGTTGAAGCAATCTACCTTCAAATAACATATTAGGTGCTGAAGGTGCTACGTTTCCTGACCCTATAAAAAAAGAGTAAACAGTCTGTCCTGAAATAAGTTTAATGGCCTCGGACAATCTATCAGCGCCTTTATTGGTTTTGTATGCCCCGACAAATGCTATAATAAATACATGGGACGGGATACCTAGTTTTTTCCGACATTCCAATTTATCTAGTTTTCGGAACACCTTCGGGTTTATTGAATTTGGAATTATGGCGCAATGCTCGGCTGTAGTCAAGCCTAAATGAATGCTCTCTTCTTTGTTTTTCGTTGATACGCAAACCACCCCTCTTACCTTGTTAAGGAATAGTAGCTTTGTATTTCCAAGCATTTTCTTTATATCACTTTCACCTGTTGCAATAAACATCGGCGCATCATTTGTTTTTGTATACAAGTATCCGTCATTTCCACTTTCCCAAAAATGGCAATAGACGGCGTCTTGCTTTTCTCTAATTAGTTTAAGAGTCCTCCTGATTCCAAGGTTACGAAAATATGTTGTAAAAGAAAAGCCAAATATTCTTAAGTTGGAAAAGGTTAAAACATTAGGTCTATACACTATTACTTTTCCGCCGCCCTCAAAACAAAATTCAGTCTTGAATTTTGTTAACGACTTATTATTTGTGATGCTATAACAAGCGATTACCGTACAGTGATGTCCTTGCCGTCCCCATTCATCTACGAGTTGTTTAACAAATGGGTAGACCGAACGCTTTGAATCTGGATATCCGGGAGAAAAAACTAAAATATTCATTTTTAAGTATTACATAAATATTAGGTGTATTTCTCAAAATTGTATGTGAGTATTCTATTCTTATACGAACAAATATAGCATTTTTTATAAATTTGACTGCCATACTTTGGCAAGCATTGTAGCAAGACTCCAAATTAATCCCCATGTACTTCCTACGACAAGTTTTCTTATTTTAGATATGTCTTACCTTTGATGCACTTCTTTTGTATTTGAAGTGTATTGTTTCTCATATATTGCTTATTATGTATTTGTTTTATTTACAGTTGCCAAAGCATAACCTAAGACCGAAGTTGACACGTAGCTCATGTCCGCATAAGACATTGAAAACAATGTCTTGGCAAAGAAAATTAAGGCCGTCAGGACGAGTATTGTCTTGGAATCAATGTTTTTGGCGTGTTTCCAAGTCTTGTAAAAGCAAAACCAGTAGAAAGCATATATTATTATTCCTAACAATCCTTGGTTCACAGCAATCTCTAGCCAGTCATTGTGTGCATAGTTGTAATATATCTCTAATGTCCCGTTAGCGCCTCGTCCTAAAAGATAATGTGTGAAATCGGCATTTTCCGTAAAATAATTCCAAAAGAAAGTGTAGAGGTTATCTCGTCCGCTCGAATTACCAGATAATGTGTCTTCAATTCGCTTCATCATATAGTCGCTGGTTGACATTTGGTGAATGAAAAATAACACAGCACCGACACATATTCCCACAGATAATATTATGAACATGAATCGTGTTTTCCCAGTTGAGTTCCTAATTGCCTGCCACATAAAATAGGCGGCACACACGAGGCCGATGACTATTGCGCCACGCTTCATACCCATCACGATAAATGCCATCACAAAGGATAAGGCTGTAAATTGTATCAGCGGTTTCTTTCGGTATAGCACCAGCAGTGGCAAGCAAGATAGGAATAGATAACCGGAATTGTTAGTTATTTCATTAGCATGAGAACCTTTTTCTAGAAGAGCCTCCAATGCATCGCGCTGCATACTAATATAGGATAATGTTACCGATGTAAGGAATATCACTCCCCACATTCGCAGATGTTCAGCCGTGAGGTATCCTTTCTTCGTATAATAGTAGAATGGATAAATAGGGAGCATCGACAAATAGATAGACTTGATATAATTATACGACGGCATACTTTTTCCCGATATGGGATAATGCAAAGTAGATGGACCCATCAACACCAATATAAATCCATAAATAGTGAATAACAACATCAGCATATTTAAGCCTCTGAAATAGATGGGGCCGTTTCTCCACTGCATAACCTTTAATGTGCAACTTGCTGAAATCAGCAGGTTCACGCCCAGTAATGCAAGAGATATGATGCCTCCTTCCGGATACGCGATACCCTGAAGATAATAGATCACCCAGATCAGCAAAAAGAAATCGCAGCGGTTTAAGTTTTTTATACCAAATGATGCCATTTATTTTGAGATTGTTTATGGACGGAAGCCTTTTAATACGAGGTGTTTTTCAATTGATGTAATTGAGGGGCTTCCGTTTTATTTGAAACAGACGAGGCAAAAGGTTTGTATTTAATCTCTTTCTTTGCTAGTTGTTGGTAGCTTCAACCAATTGCCGAAAACATTATCCCATTCCCGTGGAGTGAATTTTTCAAAACCACTGGAATCAAAAAAGGTAAATTCTCCGAAGTAGACCTTTTCATCTACGCTGTATAGGTCGATTCTTACATGAGGTAGTCCGTGTGATAATTTCTTTGCAACTTGTTTCATTTCCTCAAAATTAGATGGAAGCGCAGGGGTGACAGGATTATTCATTCCTCCTTGAGTAAAGGGTAGATGATTTCCTTCCATATCGAAGTAATCAAAATACGTACGGTGTCTGGAAAACCTTTCGCTTGCCACCAAAAAGACTTTCGGATCACCATTGAAACAATAGAATTTATAGTCGCGTAATTCGCCACTTTCGTCAACCATAAATTTCTCTGCTATTATTCTTGGCTTTACATTTTTATATGGCCATTCTTTAAGATTACGATAGATATTTGCTTTTAAGGAAGAGTTTAGTTGTTTGGCGGCAGACGCGAAATTCAGTTTGCTCTTATCGCGACAA
>CAKSGP010000211.1 GCA_934454745.1 uncultured Clostridia bacterium | reverse complement strand
ACTTAAGTTATGTGGTAAAGGAGATTTGTGACCTTGTTGTAAAGTACGATGCAATCGTGGCAATGGAGGATCTGAACGTTGGGTTTAAACGCGGACGGGAAAAATTTGAAAAACAGGTGTATCAAAAATTTGAGAAAGCGCTTGTGGACAAAATGAGTTATATGGTCAACAAGGACGCATCTCCGTGCTCAAACGGTGGATTGTTTCGAGCCTATCAGTTAACAAACAAAAAATATAACGAAAAAGAAAAACAAAACGGGTTTATTTTCTATGTTAGCGCATGGAATACCAGCAAGATAGACCCGACAACCGGTTTTGTAAATCTTCTGCGGTTTAAATACGAAAGCAAAGAAAAAGCGAAAGCCTTTTTTGAAAAGTTTAAAGATATTTTTTACGATAGAGCCAAAGATATGTTTGCGTTTTCTTTCCAATACAGTGATTTTATCCCAACCGACTGCAAAAAAGAATGGACGGTATATTCAAACGGGGAGAGAATCGTTGTCGGGAAAAATGAATCCGGACAATGGGATAAAAAGAAGATTTCATTAACGGCAGAGTTTCAAAAATTATGCAACGCTTATGGTATAGATTATCTAGGCGATATTAAAAGCCAAATCAGGGAGGTGGAAGACAAAGGCTTTTTCGAGCGGTTATATAAACTTTTGTCATACACGGTGCAATTAAGAAACTCGGATCACGTGGAGGATTATATTCTGTCGCCCGTTCTGAATTCCGACGGTACGTTTTTTGATAGCCGCAATTCGGAGGGGAGCAGACCCTGTGATGCCGATGCAAACGGAGCGTATCATATCGCTAAAAAAGCGCTATGGGCAATCGGTAAAATAAAAGAGGCAGAGGAAACAGATTATAAAAAAACGAAGCTTGCAATTAGTAACGAGGACTGGTTGAAATTTGTGCAAAAGCCATAATGGAAAATCCGATTGTTATTTCAAACCTGAATGATTTTATCTTTTGTCCTGCGTCCATCTATTTTCACAATATCTACGGGCAGCAGGACAAAAGGTTATATCAAAGTGAAAAACAGCTGAACGGTACGAAAGTTCACGAAACGGTAGACGAGGTAAAATATAGCAATAAAGATATTTTGCAATCGATCGACGTATATTGCGAAGAATACGATATCATCGGGAAAATCGATTATTTTGACAGCAAGAGCGGTATCTTAATTGAAAGAAAAAAGCATATAACAAAAGTTTACGACGGACAAATCTTTCAGGTGTATGCTCAATACTTTGCGCTGACGGAAATGGGGTATCGTGTACGTAAAATCGTGATACACAGTTATGATGACAATAAAAACTATATTGTGCCGTTGCCGCTTGACGATAAGCAAATGATGCATAAGTTTGAAAAGGTGATCGAGGCGATGAAGCACTTCGATATCAGCAAGTATCAACCGATCTCAATGGAAAAATGCAGCAATTGTATTTATAACGACGTGTGCAGCGTCAGCCTGGTATAAAATTATGTTGGAAATATCCGATTTTCTGGCAAAACAAATTATTGTAGCGTTTTGCAATGAGGGGGATAAAATTAAAATTCAAAACGATAACGTTTTAATTATTGATAAAAACGGAGAGATTCGATGTCAAAGCACGTGTTATCGGTTGTTTTCCATTTTTGTCATAGGAAACACAACGTTAACGTCGGTGTTGATAGAACGATCAAAAAAATTTGGCTTTACTATCGTTTTGTTCAAATCCTCTTTTCGGATTTATGAGGTAATAGGGTTTCGGAGAGATGCAAATTTTTTGCTACATCGAAAACAATACGGGTATGAGTCTCTAGATATTGCAAAGCATCTGATTCAGAATAAAATTCGAAATCAGCGGGCAGTACTGGCAAAACAAAGAAAAAAAGAATTCGATTACCGTAACTTATCGCAAAAATTTCTGGAGTATTCCAATAGGATAGACGGAGCAAAGACCGTGCAGGAAATCATGGGATATGAAGGAATGGCATCAAAAGTATTTTTTGCGTATCATTTTCAAGACTATGATTGGCGGGGCCGTCGTCCAAGAGTGAAAACCGATTATATCAACAGTATTTTGGACATAGGATACACCGTTCTGTTTGCATTTATCGAGGCAATGTTAAGCATCTATGGCTTTGATATTTATTGTGGGGTTCTCCATACAATGTTTTATATGCGGAAATCTCTGGTTTGCGACATGATGGAGCCTTTCCGCGTGATTGTGGACGAACAAACGAGAAAATCCCTAAACCTGGGGCAATTTAAAGCGGCTGACTTCAAGTACGTGAACCATAGGTTCGAATTAGAATGGGAAAATTCTAAAAAATATGTGGCAGTCTTTTTACAGGCAATTCTTGCCTGTAAGGAAGAAATATTTAAATATTTCAGGCAGTATTATCGTGCATTTATGAAGGAAAGACCAATTTCGGATTTTCCTGTTTTTGAGGGATAAGATATGGTAATTGTAAGTTATGATATTTCGGACAATAAAAAGCGAGCACAGTTTACAAAGTATTTAAAAAGATTCGGCTATCGGCTGCAGTATTCTGTTTTTCGTATTCAAAATAGTAAACGGATATTAAATAATATGATTCAGGATATTGAGAATAGGTTTTCGAAAGAATTTGACGACTCCGATAGCATCTACGTCTTTCATTTATCGAATACGTGTGAAATAAAAAAGTATGGTTATGCGTCTCATGAAGATAACGACTTAATTGTTGTTTGATTCTACTTGCAAACCTTCGTCTTTTCAGGTATAATATTCAAGGAAAGGTTCAAAAAGGGTTATATTTAGGCGATTCACTTTCCAAAAAACTATATATTGTATATTTAGGGGTTTATAACCCTTATAAAATTTCTACTAGGTGTAGATTGGGCAGGGTCCTAACGTGGCTAGCGGTGGTTTATAACCCTTATAAAATTTCTACTAGGTGTAGATAGGAGCAGAAGTATCTTGAGAAGTTAGGTTTATAACCCTTATAAAATTTCTACTAGGTGTAGATATCCCAGCCTTTCGAACACAGCCAAAGGTTTATAACCCTTATAAAATTTCTACTAGGTGTAGATTTCCCAATCCTTCGAACAAAGCCAGAGTTTATAACCCTTATAAAATTTCTACTATTGTAGATGCCGATTGTAGTTGTAGGTTACGGTGAGTTTATAATCCTTATAAAAGCTCTATTATTGTAGATAAATGGTAGTCAAACTTGTGGTTGAATTGCGGAATTGAATAATCATGTGTGTAACGGCCGGGCGGAACACTTTTCTTTTAAGGGAAGTGTTTCGCCCGGTTTATT
>CAKSGP010000210.1 GCA_934454745.1 uncultured Clostridia bacterium | reverse complement strand
GGATATAATAGATATTAATATGGGTTGTCCGGCACCGAAAATTGTAAATAACGGCGACGGCTCGGCACTTATGAGGACCCCGGAGCTTATGGGAAGGATAATGAGTGCGGTATCTTGTGTATCTCCTGTTCCCGTAACGGCAAAAATTCGAAAAGGTTGGGATAGTGATGTGGCAGTAGAATGTGCGAAAATTCTTGAGGACAACGGTGCATCAGCTATCGGGATACACGGCAGAACCCGTGAGGAGTTTTACAGCGGTAAAGCCGATTGGGATGTTATTGCAAATGTGAAAAAAGCAGTATCCGTTCCTGTTATAGGCAACGGTGATATATGGACAGCAGAGGATGCGGTTAAAATGCTTGAATATACAGGCTGTGATGCTGTAATGGTAGCACGGGGTGCCCAGGGAAACCCGTGGATATTTAAGCAGATTAGAGAGCTTATGGAGTTTGGTGAGGTAAGGACTATGCCAACTCCAAAAGAACGGTTGTCTGTGGCTTTGGAGCATATTACATCACTTATTGATGAAAAAGGCGAAAGCCGTGGTATAAAAGAGGCACGCAAACACATTGCCTGGTATATTAAAGGTCTTAAAGGCTCATCGGAAATTAAGACAAAAATCTTTAAAATTAGTGATTTTGCTACAATGAAATCATCTTTAGTTGACTATATTAACAAATTTTAATAAATATTAAAAAACAGACAAAAAAATCATTGAAAAGTCATTGTTTTTTTGTTAAAATAAGAACAATAACCATAATTCTTAAATCAGAAAGGAGCAACAGAGATGGATAAGTTCGCAAAGGAAGGTCTTACTTTTGATGATGTGTTATTAATACCGCAGGAGTCAAATATAACTCCGAATATGGTAGAGCTCGGCACACAGCTGACAAAGAAAATAAGACTAAACATTCCGTTTATGAGTTCGGCAATGGATACTGTTACCGAGTCACAAATGGCGATTGCGATTGCCAGAGAGGGCGGAATCGGAATCATCCACAAAAATATGACAATAGAACAACAGGCGGCAGAGGTAGACAAGGTTAAGCGTTCGGAGAACGGCGTAATTGTAAACCCGTTCAGCCTGACAAAGGAGCATACTTTAAAGGATGCTGATGACCTTATGGCGGCTTATAGAATCTCAGGTGTTCCGATTGTAGATAAAGATAATGTATTAGTAGGAATAATTACAAACCGTGATTTGAGATTCGAAACAGATTTTTCAAAGAAGATTGAGGAGTCAATGACTTCGGAAAATCTTATAACAGCGCCGGAGGGTACTGGTCTTAAGGAAGCACAGGAAATTCTTTCACATCACAAGGTAGAAAAGCTTCCTATTGTTGATAAAGATAATCACTTAAAGGGACTTATTACAATTAAGGATATAGAAAAGGCAGTTCAGTATCCTAATTCTGCACGTGACGAGCAGGGCAGACTTCTTGCAGGTGCGGCAGTTGGTGTAACAGACGATTGTCTTGAGCGTGTTGAAGCTTTGGTAAATGCAGGTGTTGATGTTGTTGCACTTGATTCTGCACACGGCCATTCACGTAACATTATTAATAAGGTAAAAGAAATTAAAGCCGCATATCCTGATTTACAGGTAATTGCAGGAAATATTGCAACAGCAGAGGCGGCAAAAGCTCTTATTGAGGCAGGCGCAGACTGTATCAAGGTTGGTATCGGACCTGGTTCGATTTGTACTACAAGAGTTGTTGCCGGAATCGGTGTTCCCCAGATTACAGCAATATATGATGTGTGCGAGGAAGCTAAAAAGTATGGTATCCCTGTTATTGCAGACGGCGGTATCAAGTACAGTGGTGACTGTGTAAAGGCAATTGCTGCAGGTGCAGATGTAATTATGATGGGTAGCTTGCTCGCCGGTTGTGATGAGAGCCCCGGTGAATTTGAGATATTCCAGGGCAGACGCTTTAAGGTATATCGCGGTATGGGTTCTCTTGCAGCAATGGAAAAGGGTTCGAAGGATCGTTATTTCCAGACCGGCTCGAAGAAGCTTGTTCCCGAAGGAGTTGAGGGCAGAGTTCCTTATAAGGGACCCCTTTCAGATACAATTTTCCAGCTTCTGGGAGGACTTCGCAGCGGTATGGGTTATTGCGGTACTCCTACAATTGCAGAGCTCAAGGAAAATGGTAAGTTTATAAGAATTACAGGTGCAGGTCTTAAGGAATCTCATCCTCACGATATTTATATCACTAAGGAAGCACCTAATTATAGCTATAATAATCAGGGTTAAGACTATCGGGAGTGTATAAAACGAAAAGGAATTTTCAGTTTTTGAAAATTCCTTTTTGCTTTATATTACGAACAAAAATTGCTTAAAAACCACCGATTACCCAAAAATCTTTTTAAAATCGCAATAAAGATATTAAGAAAAGTAATAAATAATTAACTACTTTGTAATAAGTACTGTAATTTCAAATGAAAAAACATATATATTTGGATCAAAATTCAGTAAATATACTATATATTGTTTGTTAAAATTAACACAAAGAAGGCTATTTTGAGCAAATTTTTCATCAAAATAGGGTTTTATTGCAGAAATATTACATTCAGATTACGTCTTTTTTGCAAAAACAGGTGTCAATATTAGTGTTTTTCTTAACAATTTTGTAACTATTTTTAAAAAATACTTGACATTCGTCTTAATAAATGGTACAATACGAGATGTAAACTGTAAAGCAGTGTATTTTAGTTTATTATTTGGATTTCAAAAGCAAGAGAAAAGTATCACGAAAAGAAATGCAGTTTCGGCAATAGTCGAAAAGGTCCCTCTCGTAATGAGAGAGAAAGGGAGAGATTGATTCTTTATGAAAATCGTACAGAAAATGATTCTCAGTGCAATTTCATTAACTGCTGTTTTCGGAACTTCCGCAATGGCAGCTGACTTAAGCGGCTGGGCAGTTTCGGGTTATCAGTCAGCGAGTGAAGCAGGCTTGGTTTCATATTCGGTTGTATCGAATAATCTAAAGGATTCCATCACTCGTGAGGAATTCTGTGAACTTGCAATGAATTTGTACAAAAAACTCACAAATGAAGATTTGCCTGTTCCTGCAGGCTCACCGTTTGTTGATACAGACAGTGTGGCTGTTGCGCAGGCTTATAATTACGGTATTGTAAACGGAACGAGCGACACAACGTTCACTCCGGACAGACTTGTTACAAGAGAAGAAATGGCAAAGATGCTTGTAAGCACACTTACTGCAAGTGAAGTTGTGTTTAACATTGCAGATGGTGCCGACACATCATACACTTCCTTATTTACAGACGGAGGAAGCGTAAGCT
>CAKSGP010000209.1 GCA_934454745.1 uncultured Clostridia bacterium | reverse complement strand
TACACCTACTTAACAGAAAGTTTATAAAAGATATTAACAGCTTCTATGGTGAATATCAGGCAGGGGCAGAGGCAGGAAGCCGCGCTCCCCTTGTAGACTACACTACGGAGGACATTGAGCCTACCGATGCTGTTCTGAAAGGAGCGTCTGACAATGCGTAAATGTTCAATTCAGAATTTAGATGCTGTATTTGCTAAAATTGCGGAGGAGGCAAAACTGTATATTCCGCAGGATGGCGACAATGGTGCAGATTATAAGGAATATAAAGATGGTGCAGTGTTAAGCAATGCACTAAATACAAACAGAAGTCCTAAGGATTTCTTCTTTCCCCAGACTGAAAATCTTATGGAATTTAAGACAGTGGGTAAAGAAATTGAGATAATTGATAACAGAGATGAGATGGAGGACTTTGTCATATTTGGTGTTCGTGCCTGTGACGTAAAGAGCTTTGATATCCTTGACAGAGTATTTTTAGTCGAGCCTTATGACAGCTATTATGCAAACAGACGTGAGCATGGTGTTATAATGTCAATGGCTTGTACAAGACCTGTTGAAACTTGTTTTTGTCAGACATTCGATATAGATGCCGCAAAGCCGGAGGGTGACATTGTTTGTCACAAGACGGAGAGTGATGTTTTCTTTAATGCGGTAACCCCAAAGGGTAAGAATCTTATGGCAAAGCTTGAGAGCGTAACAGAAGATACAGACACTGATGCAGTTGATAAACAGATAGAGGCAACTCACGAGATTATGAAAA
This sequence comes from uncultured Clostridia bacterium, assembly GCA_934454745.1. Lineage (GTDB taxonomy): Bacteria > Bacillota > Clostridia > UBA1381 > UBA1381 > Ornithomonoglobus. The sequence goes on along the minus strand of CAKSGP010000209.1, from coordinate 2,544 downwards.
AGCTTCCTCTTGCTGATCTTACAACTGATAAGTTCGGTAAGGACAAAACAAACGAGTTCTTTGACGCCCCTGAATGGAAGGAGCTTTCACAGTCCTGCTTGGGTTGCGGTACTTGTACATTTGTATGTCCTACTTGTCAGTGCTATGATATAAAGGACTATAACACTGGTCACGGGGTTATACGTTTCCGTTGCTGGGACTCTTGTATGTATTCAGACTTTACAAGAATGGCTCACGGCAACTCTAGAAACTCTCAGCTTGAGCGTTTCCGTCAGAGATTTATGCATAAGCTTGTATATTATCCCACAAACAACGACGGATTATTCAGCTGTGTAGGTTGTGGCAGATGTCTTATGAAATGCCCGATTTCAATGAATATTGTAAAGGTTATGAAGACGTTAGGAGGTAAAAATAATGAATAATCGTGAGGAAACTTTAATCCCCAAGCTTGGTGTAATTACCGATGTTCGTATTGATACACCTGACGTAAAAACCTTCCGTGTGGTAACTCCCGACGGTAAAAAGGCATTTGAGCATAGACCCGGTCAGTGTGCTATGCTTTCTATCCCCGGTGTAGGCGAGGCAATGTTTTCTATAACATCTTCTCCGACTAATACTGAGTTTATGGAATTTTCCATTAAAAAATGCGGCTGTGTAACAGAGTGGCTTCATCAGGCAGAGGTAGGACAGCAGATTACCATAAGAGGACCTTACGGCAACCCCTTCCCTGTTGATGATGCGTTTAAGGGACAGGATTTGCTGTTTATTGCAGGCGGTATCGGTCTTGCACCCTTGCGTTCGGTAATCAATTATTGCAGACACTATCGTGATAACTATGGCAAGATTGATATTGTATACGGTTCCAGAAGTAAAGATGACCTTGTAGATTATGACGAGATCATAAATGAATGGGTAAAGGATGACGGTATTGACGTTCACCTTACCATTGATAACCCACAGGAGGGATGGGACGGTCACGTTGGTTTTGTTCCTAACTACGTTAAGGAGCTTGGATTTGACACTAACAAGACAGTGATCATTTGCGGTCCGCCGATTATGATTAAGTTCACGCTTCAGGGACTTATTGAGATGGGTTATGATAAAACTCAGGTTTACACAACTATGGAGCTTCGTATGAAGTGCGGTATAGGCAAGTGTGGCAGATGTAATATCGGATCAAAGTACGTATGTAAGGACGGTCCTGTATTCCGCTGTGACGAGCTTGAAGAACTGCCGGATGAGTATTAATAAGGAGGAAATAGGTATGGAAAATATGGTAAATATATTTCTGTTTGGAAAAAAGTATGAAGTTCCGGACAACCTTACAATAATGAGTGCAATGGAATATGCCGGTTATCAGTTAGTCCGTGGTTGCGGATGCCGTAACGGATTCTGCGGTGCTTGTGCTACAATTTACAGAATTAAAGGTCAGACAGAGCTTAAGGCTTGTCTTGCTTGTCAGACTAAGGTTGAGGACAATATGTATATTGCAACATTGCCCTTCTTCCCGTTAGTTAAACAGGTTTATGATATTGAAAAAATTGCTCCCACAGAGCAGATTATGATGCAGCTTTATCCTGAGATTTATGCTTGTATCGGTTGTAACGCTTGTACAAAGAGCTGTACTCAGGAGCTTAATGTAATGCAGTATATCGCTTATGCCCAAAGAGGCGAATACGAAAAGTGCGCTGAGGAATCCTTTGACTGTGTAATGTGCGGAGTATGTTCGTCACGTTGCCCGGCTGGCATATCACATCCTCAGGTTGCAATGCTTGCAAGACGTCTTAACGGCAAATATTTAGCGCCTAAATCGGCACACCTTAAAAACCGTGTTCAGGAGATTAAGGATGGTACATTTACCGAGCTTATAGAGGGACTTATGCAAAAGCCGATAGACGAAATTAAAGAACTTTATAATAACAGAGAAATAGAGAAATAAGGAGGTGTTTTCAAGATGTATTCAGATAAATTTACTGAGTCCATAAAGGCGGTTGAGGCGGCAAGAGAGGCAAATATCAATCTTGAACCAAGACGTATGACTGCCCAGGAAAAAGAGGACTTGCTTAAGGCCTATCATCCTGACTATAAGGTAGATGAGTTTGAGGAGCTAAAAATAGGCCCTAATAAGGGTGAAAAAGTCCCCACAGAGCTTGCAGCGACTCTTCAGGCACACAGCCGTATAAAGTCAGATGCAGTTAACTTGGATAAGGTTGACTATGATGTGGATGTTTTGGTTATCGGCGGCGGCGGTGCAGGATCATCTGCTGCAATCGAGGCAAACGAGGCAGGTGCAAATGTAATGATAGTTACAAAGCTTCGTATCGGTGATGCCAATACAATGATGGCAGAGGGCGGTATTCAGGCTGCTGATAAGGAAAACGACTCTCCTGCAATTCATTTTGTAGATGCTTTTGGCGGCGGCCACTATGCTGCAAAGCGTGAGCTTTTAGCAAAGCTTGTTTGCGATGCCCCCGAAGCTATCGAATGGCTTAACGAGCTTGGTGTTGAGTTCGATAAGGACGAGGACGGCAGAATGATTACAAC
>CAKSGP010000208.1 GCA_934454745.1 uncultured Clostridia bacterium | reverse complement strand
ATCGCATATTTTTTTGGTTGCAAAAAAACTTGCATTATGGTATCATTAACAAGTCGTTTGACGACAGGGTAGTAAAGTACTAAATCTGACGGGATGTAGCGCAGTTTGGTAGCGCATCTGGTTTGGGACCAGAGGGCCGCAGGTTCGAATCCTGTCATCCCGACCAGGAATTATGGGAGTTTAGCTCAGCTGGGAGAGCATCTGCCTTACAAGCAGAGGGTCACAGGTTCGAGCCCTGTAACTCCCACCAAATTCACAACTTAATACGCTGGTGTAGCTCAATTGGCAGAGCAGCTGATTTGTAATCAGCAGGTTGCGGGTTCGAGTCCCATCACCAGCTCCAGGGAGAGTTCCCGAGTGGCCAAAGGGGACAGACTGTAAATCTGCTGCTTATAGCTTCGGTGGTTCGAATCCACCCTCTCCCACCAAATAAGACTGACTATTTTGATAGAATAGTCAGTCTTTTCTTTTTATCAAAAACAGTTGAAAAACCGCAATATAGCAGTTTTTCTCTATTACATTCGAGTTTCTGAAGTAAAAAATGTGCCACTACGGTGAGAAATCCGTAATGGCATTTTCTTTTTTTCTATAATCGTTGAATTTTAGTGTATCCGTTGATTTTGTGGGTAATTGTTGAATTTTAGAAAAAGTATCCATCTCATATTACTAATAAATGCATTTGTAAGTATGCCAACACTTATTTTTCCATTTGCAACAAAATTTTGTCTTTTCCTAATTGTCGTATCAAATTCTTTATACTTTTCCTCAAACTTTGAATTCAGCACAATACATCGTTGGTTCGATGATACTTTTTGACCTACATTGTCATTCGACGAGTCAACATAATTATCTTTCCATATTTGCGGCTGAAAGCCTAAATTCGGCTTTCAGCCCAGAAAATTCACTTAGATTATATTATTATTATTTTGAAACCAAATTTGAGGTTTACACAAAATGAGGGATTGCTCCAAGAAGCTTATATTTTATAAATTCTGTTCTGCTTCATATATTCCGTAGGAGTAAGCCCCGTCTTTTCCTTAAAAACACGACAAAAATGATACTGATTTGAAAAACCGCATTCTATTGCAACGGCATTTATTTTTAACGCACCCTCCGAAAGGAGCTGTTTTGATTTGTTTATTCTTATATCTACCAAAAACTGCTTTGGTGTCATTTTATAATGCTTTGTGAAAATTCTTCTGAAATAGACCTCGCTTATATTGCATTGCTTTGCAAGCTCCGCATTGGTCAAATTGGAGTTCTGATAATTATTTTCAAGATATTTTATTGCCGGCATGATTACCTTGCATGATGAGTTTTGTGCAGACAAACAGTGAAGTATATGATAAAAAATACTCATCATTTCTGCCCTGTTACCGTCGAAAAGCGACAGCGAACGGAGTTTCTCAAAATCTTTAATATATGCTTCGGTATTTTGAATCGGAATGGAAATAACAGTATCGCATAAGAAGTCATCGCATGTGAAATTTATAACCGGAAAGCTCCCGGTTTTATCACTGTAAAGTGTGTATGTCTGCCCTTTAGGAAGGATAGTAGCATAATTTTTATCTGACATTATTTTGTTACCATTATGAGTATATGTAATATGCCCGTCTATGCAAAAAGACAAACCGAAACTTTTTCTGTTCTCTATTTTTGCGAATCTGCCCTTCGGCGAAAAAACTGTAAAAATTTCTTTTATATCGGTGATTGTTATATTACTAAGCATTTTGACATTCTCCCTTGATTCTATACAATAATTGTACCCTTTTTATCGTAAAAAGTCAAGAATTTCCAGCATAAGTATCAGAAACATCAAAGTAGTATCATTTTACGCATTGAAATAAATATTGTATGAGTTATGATATACATATACAATATTTTCAAGGAGGGTAATTTCATGGATTTTACGGGAAAAACAGCAATATCGACAGGTGCTGCTTCAGGCATGGGATTTTTGTTTGCACAGAATTTTACGGAGCTTGGCGGCAATGTCGTTATGTGCGATGTCAATGGAGCTGTGCTTGATGAAAAGGTCAGGGAAATCAATGGCAAAGGCAAGGGAAAAGCGATAGGCGTTATATGTGATGTGAGAGATTATGCACAGGTATGCGCCGCAAGGGACAAGGCGATTGAAGTGTTCGGCAGTATTGATATTATGGCAAACTTTGCCGGGGGTACGGCAAGACGTATGCTTAATGTAGGCTGGGAAGCGGACTTCCCGGATGTTCCGATTGAAGTATTTGACTGGGGACTAGATGTAAACTTAAAAGGACCGTTCTATTTTGCTCATGCAGTTTTAAAGCAGATGAGGGAACAGAACAGAGGTCTGATTATAAATATTGGTTCAATCAGCGGTGCCGAAGGCAATGGGCAGGGAATGGATTATCCGACAGCAAAAGCAGGGCTTATGTACGGTCTTACAAAATCGATTGCACAGTACGGAGCACCGCATAATATAAGATGCGTCTGCGTTTCGCCGGGACCGGTGCTCACAAGAGCAGATATGGCAAATATGAAAACGCTCATGGGCAGAGCCGCAGAGCCGCAGGAGATCATTGATTTGATTTTGTTCCTAGCGTCTGAGAAGGGACAGTTTATAAACGGAGAAAACATCATGATTGACGGTGGAAGAAACGCGGCGAGGAGGAATTGCTGATTATGAAACGGTCATTTTTTGAACATGATAAACCACTGCTTACGGTTATGGTTCAATCCGATAATCCGGACAGAATAAAAGAACTTATCGACAAGTCTGTTCCCGAGGGCGCAGAGGCTTTCGGAATGCAGTTTGAGAAAATGAAACCGGAATACAGGACAAAAGAAGTATATCGTGATTTATTTTTATATACAAAAGACAAGCCAATATATGTGACAAATTACAGGCATACCTCAAATGAGGGAAAAACCGATGATATGCTCGCCGAGGAACTTCTGGAGCTTGCAGACTGCGGCGCAGATTTATGCGATGTAATGGGAAATTATTTTGACAGACAGCCTGACGAACTTGCGGTTGACAAAACTGCGGTAGAAAAGCAGAAGAGATTAATACAAAAAATTCATGACAAGGGAGCAAAGGTTCTGATGTCCTCGCATATTTTAAAGTTTACACCTGCTGACAGGGTTCTTGAGGTTGCTCTCGAGCATCAGAGCCGCGGAGCAGATATGTGCAAGATTGTGACAGGCGCAGATAATATGGAGCAGCAGATAGAAAATCTTAAGATTATAAATATGCTTAAGGAAAATCTGAAAATTCCGTTTTTGTTTTTATGTAGCGGTGAATGTGGGATTTTACGGCGTATAGGCG
>CAKSGP010000207.1 GCA_934454745.1 uncultured Clostridia bacterium | reverse complement strand
CTTCTAAGCTCATATATGCCCAGCAGAGAGAATAGCAAAGCAGATAGGTGCAGATGATTTATCCTACGAAAGTGTTAAAGCCTTTGGAACCACAAAGCCGGGAACAAAGGTAGGAAACGCAGAGGTATTGTTTGCAAGAATAGACATTGAGAAAAAGCTTGAGGAGCTAAGAGCTGAAATGGAGGCAAACCAAGAGCCTGAAATAGAAATAGTTCCCTATAAGGACTATATAGAGTTTGATGAATGGGAAAAGCTTGATATAAGAGTGGGTAAAGTTCTTGAATGTGAGCCTGTACCCAAATCAAAGAAGCTTTTAAGATTTGTTCTTGAGGTAGGAAACGAAAAACGCCAGATTCTTTCGGGTATTTCACAGTTCCATAACCCTGCTGAGCTTATAGGCAAAAATGTTGTGTTTATTGCAAATCTGAAGCCGAGAAAGATGATGGGTTATGATTCCTGCGGAATGATTCTTTCTGCAGAACACGGAGATAACCTGACGGTTCTTACTACACTTAAGGATGTTCAGTCAGGAGCAGAAATAGTATAAATAATTATTCAAAAAACTATTGAATAATGTGATTATTTATGCTATAATCAATGTATAAAGGCTTGTTTTATGCAAGCCAATGAAATTTTATATATTTCTAATGTGCCATAAGGCACGGAAAGGACGGAGATAACAATGAGAAAAAAGATTTTAGCTTTAGTTGCAGCATCTGCTCTTGCTGTTACAGCATTGCTTTCAGGTTGCGGAGCTGATACAACTGCACCTGATGCAGATGTAAATAAGACAACAGAAAAAGTACTTAAAATGGGTACAAACGCTACATTCCCTCCCTATGAATTCAAAGCGGGCGAGGAGTTTAAGGGCATTGACGTAGAAATTGCTGCTGCAATCGCAGAAGAACTCGGTATGAAGCTTGAAGTAGTAGATATGGAATTTGATTCAATCATCACTTCTGTACAGAAGGGTGAGGTAGATTTTGGTATGGCAGGTATGACGGTTACTGATGAGCGTAAAAAAGAGGTAGACTTCACATCAAGCTATGCAACAGGCGTTCAGGTTATTGTAGTTGCAGAGGGTTCAGACATTGCAACATTAGATGATCTTGAGGGCAAGAAAATCGGTACACAGCTTGGTACAACAGGCGATATTTATTCAAAGGACGATTTCGGAGAGGAGAACGTTGTAAGCTACTCAAAGGGTGCAGATGCTATAATCGCACTTAAGGGCGGCGATGTGGACGCTGTTATCATAGACAACGAGCCTGCAAAGACATTTGTAGCAGATAATGCAGGTCTTAAGATTCTTGATACAGAATATGCTATCGAGGACTATGCAATAGCAATTAACAAGGATAATACAGAGCTTCTTGATAAGATTAATGCAGCTCTTGAAAAGCTTACAGCTGATGGCACAATAGATAAGATTATTGCCGGATACATCAAGGCTGAATAATTTTCAACTGAACAAATTATGCTGCAAGGACATGGTTCTTGCAGCATTTTGTGTAAAGGGATAGGATAAAGAGATGAACAAAAAGAGAATAATATCTGCTGCTGTAATTATACTTATTTTATGTGCGGCAGTAGGCTGGTGTGTTTACGAAATAAACAGCAGCATCCACGCTTCGGAGATTTCACTTGACGAGGCAGAGAAGATTGTAAATGAGCAGTTTGACAAAATCGCAATAAGCAAATCATCAAAGTATATTGCAGAGGAAAACAGCATATCTGTTAATGATATTTCCTACGGTGACGAGAAAAACGTAATACTCAACTGTACAATTGATACTATTGATGTACACGGAGCAATATCACCAAGATATGATGAATTTTTAGGTGCCGATATAAAAAAGAAAAACGGCACAATGTTTAAATCCGCACTTGATTTCAAGCTTGAATTTGAGGAAATTATCCTTGAAGGACTAAAGGGTGCAGAAAAAACAGAAAAAACAGCCGAGCTTATGTTATATGAAACAAAGAACGGTTTTGAGATATACGCAGATGATGAGGCGATAAACGCAGTATTTGGCGGTATATCCGACATTGAAAAAGAAGTATCAGAGAAAAAGACAGTCACAAAAACTATGCCCAACGGAGCAATTCGTGAGCAAAAGATAGAATCAACAAACGTTGCAAAGGGATTTATAGAATGTTTTGACACACGCTCGTCAATTGCAAAGCCTGAAACAGATAAGGGTATTGTCAAAATATGGAAAAGCATAAAGAGTGATTTTGAAGTAAATTTCTTAAAGTATGACAGATGGAAAACCATATTCAAAGGTCTGTGGGTAACGATTAAGCTCACGATTTTTGCGTTGATTATCGGACTTTTCTTAGGAATACTTATCGCATTTGTACGCAGTACATACCTTAAAACTACAAAGCATGGTATTCTTTTAAGATTTTTCAACAAGATAGCGGGAATTTATCTTACAGTCATAAGAGGAACACCCGCGGTTGTACAGATAATGATAATTTATTTCGTTATTTTTATGCCCCTTGGCGTGGATAAATTCATATCAGCGGTTGTATGCTTCGGTATTAACTCTGCTGCTTATGTTGCGGAAATTGTCCGCGGCGGAATTATGAGCGTTGACGAAGGACAGACAGAGGCAGGCAGAAGTCTTGGCTTCGGATATATGCAAACTATGATATATATCGTATTCCCACAGGCGTTTAAGGCGGTACTTCCTGCTCTTGCAAATGAGTTTGTAGTACTTCTAAAGGAAACCTCGGTTGCCTTCTATATAGGTCTTGGTGATTTGATGTACGCAGGAAACGCAATACGTTCAGCAACATACAGCCCATTTATGCCTCTTGTTGCAGTTGCGTTGATTTACCTTGTTATGGTAATGTTCTTGACAATGCTTGTAGGCAAGCTTGAAAGGAGGTTGAAGACTGATGGAAGATAATATGCCAATGATACACGTTAGCGGATTAAAAAAATCTTTTGGTGATAATGAAGTTTTAAAGGGCGTGGATATTGATATTCACAAGGGTGAGGTTCTTGTAATTATCGGCCCGTCAGGATGCGGAAAATCCACATTCTTAAGATGCCTTAACCTGCTTGAAACTCCCTCAGACGGTCAGATTTTCCTTGACGGAACGGAAATTACATCACCAAAAACCAACATAAACCAACAACGTCAGAAAATGATGATGGTGTTCCAGCACTTTAATCTGTTTCCGCATAAGACGATTATGCAGAATTTAACACTTGCCCCCATAAAGCTTAAGAAAATACCGAAAGCCGAGGCAGAGGACAAGGCATTGAAAATCCATGAGCGAATAGGTATGTCAGACAAGGCAA
>CAKSGP010000206.1 GCA_934454745.1 uncultured Clostridia bacterium | reverse complement strand
TAAAAAATAAGGAGAGTAGATTAATATGAAAATGGGCGTATGTCTGATATACAATGATGTAAGTACAGTAGAGGAGCAAGTCATAAGGGTAAAAAAATCCGGATTTAATTCAGTTCAAATCATTGCGTGGAGGCACAATATTATGACAAAGGAAAATGCGCAAATAATTAAACCATATTTTGAAAAGTACGACGTGGAAATTTCAGCAGTGTGGTGTGGCTGGGAAGGCCCTGCAGAGTGGAATTTTTACGAGGGCTACAAAACCCTTGGTCTCTTGCCTAAGGAGTACAGGGAGATGCGTATTAAAAATCTATGCGTGGGTAGTGATTTTGCAAAATACCTGGGTGTTAGAGATGTCATAACTCATATGGGGTTTATCCCTGAAAATCCGTATGATGTTGAGTTTATACCTATGTGCGATGGGATAAGAAAAGTGGCAGAGTATTGTAAGGCAAACGGTCAGTTCCTGCTGTTTGAGACAGGTCAGGAGACGCCTGTTGCATTGCTAAGATGTATTGAAACGGTGGGAACCGATAATCTTGGTATAAATCTTGATACAGCAAATCTTATCCTTTACGGAAAGGCAAACCCTGTCGATGCACTTGATATATTAGGTAAATACGTAAGAAATATACACGCAAAGGACGGTGTGTATCCAACAAATGGTCACGATTTAGGAGAAGAAAAAAGAATTGGTGACGGTAAGGTTGATTTCAAATCTTTGTTTATTAAGCTTAAGGACCTTGGATATGACAGATATGTTACGATTGAACGTGAGATAGAGGACGATGGGCAGATTAAAGATATTGAGCAAGCAAAGAATTATCTGCAAAATATTATCACTGAGGTCTATGGGAGGAATACCATGTGTTAAAAGCCGGATTAGTAGGAGTTGGCACAATGCCTGGGTGGAGCTTTGATGATTGAATGATAGATGTATCTATACCATAAAAGCATAAATGACTCAATCCCTTATTAGGGTTTGAGTCATTTTTTATTGCAGAGCTATCTTTACGCAACAGCCCCTTAAAATTACTTTCCTGTGTGATTACAATTACTGCCGCATTGTTTTGCGTATGGGCAACCTACGCATTTTCTGCCTTTTTTCTTTTGCCTTACAAGGTAGAGAATGACAAAGGCAATAATTACAATCAGAATTCCGACTACAATAACGTTTGCCATCAGCATTCACCAAGTGCGTACTCTGTATTAAGATTCTTATTTCTCAACGGTAACACCTGCCCAGTTTCCAACCTTTGCATTTCGGGCGGTCAGAGCATTGTACATTGTAGTCTTGCCCGAGTTCGGGTTGCCTGTCAATGCAATTCTCATTTTCAAGGCCCTCCTCTACTTTCTTTAACTTTACAATAATTCCTTACGGAATAAAGCTACATCTTAATTGTTAGCAATCGCTAACATCAAACCTTTAAAAAACAGTTAGCAATATCTAACTGCTTACTATTATATACACTCTTATTTGATTTGTCAACCCCTTTTTTATATTTTTTAAATAAAATTCCGAATTGTTGATTTTTTACTAAAAATGTGATATATTATTAGAAATTATTAAAATTACCATTAGGAAAGGGAGGCAAGCGTATGTCCCTTAAGGAATCGGGTGAGATGTATCTCGAATCGATATATGTCTTGTTAAAGTCTAAATCTACGGTTCGCTCCATTGATATTGCAGAGCATATGAATTTTTCCCGAGCAAGTGTGAGTCGCGGTATAGGACTGCTTAAAAATGAAGGTTTTATACTGATGGATAAAGACGGCTATATTACTCTTACCGAAAAGGGTAAAAAAACTGCTGATAAAATTTATGAGCGACATACCGTCATATCTAAAATGTTGATGGCTATCGGCATTGACGAAGAAACCGCCACAGAAGACGCCTGCCGTATAGAACATGTTATCAGTGATAAAACTTTTGAAGCGATGAAACGGCACGCCGATCAATATATCGCCAAATAAATCTAAAATACTGATATAGTGACAATGCCAAATAGCAGTTCTTTAAAAATGTATATGCAGAAAGAAAATTTTATTATCGGTTTTTGTAAACGGTATATATCACAATGTACGTTTTTTTCTTCGATATGTTTCAGGTGTAATCCCGCACTCACGCCGAAAGCAGTATATAAAGTATGCTTCATTCTCAAAACCGCAGGCAGATGACACTTCGCTAATAGGACAATCTGAATTAAACAGTATTTTTTTTGCGTTAGAGATACGGAATTTGTTTAAATATGCAATCGGTGTCAAATCTGTATTTTTACGAAACAGACGTATCATATAGCTTTTATTCAAATGTACCAAATTTGCAAGTTCTTCGAGTGTAATGCGTCGATTGAAGTTCTCGTGCATATAGACTAAAAGCTTATCAACTACACCCGGGTTGTTAGAGGATGTGCGTGCTGCATACGCATCGGCAACAATCAAATGCAGTAATTCAGAAAGAAAGCAATTAGTTTCTTTGATTCGCTCAGGCTGCTTTGAAAGATATTCAAGCCGCCGATAAATCTCGCCGATTTCACTTGCATGGATTGGTTCAAATGCAATTGGAATCACGTCCCAAAAATAAGATTTATACAATGGCTGAATGTGAGTATCGAGGTTCCTGATACCTGAAACAGGCTTGCTTGCATTGCTAAAGTCAAGTGTCAATGTGTACATATTATAAGTTCCAACGCTTGCAACTGTCTGTCCCGGGCGACGGCATATAATTGTTCCCGGGGTGATTGTATATTTTACGCCGTCAACATACATTGTGCGTTCCCCGCTAAGATTATAATCAAGTTCATAATTATTGACGATACGCCATTGTTTATTAGAATTAAATCCATTACCCATAGCAGTGTATTTATTACATTCAAGTATTTTCGGAACAATAAAATCGTGTGTATTCATATGTATTCCTCCTAATGTCAAATTCATTATATCACTAAAAGGAAAAAAAGTCAATATTCTTATATAAATGTTCAATATATTGATTTACACATATAGTGTAGCGTGATATAATAGAAATATACTTTTATATACAAAAAGGAGATTTAACTATGAGCGTTAAAGTCAATTTCAAAAAATCATACTATCGCTGGTTGTTTGGCGGTATGGGATTTCACAACAGTGAAACATCAATGACACCTATGATGTCAGATAAGTTCTTAAATGAAAGAGTTTTAAAAACTTATAGGGAAACATCACCCACATTCTCAAGAATATTTGCCGGATTTGGTGATTGGACTTATGAAGCAATGGATCATTTTGCTGAATACTACCATAAAACATTCGCACAGAACGATTGTTCACTTTATGTTGTTCCGTGGCGTATCC
>CAKSGP010000205.1 GCA_934454745.1 uncultured Clostridia bacterium | reverse complement strand
GTGTTCAGCAGATTATAGACGCGGCGGCAAAGAACAGACGAAAAGTAGCAATATCCGGCAGAAGTATGGAGAACATTGTTGAAATTTCAATTCTGCTTGGATATATGAAAGTGCCTGAGGGCGTGCTGATAAGCTTAGACAGCATAAAAAAATACAGATCTAATGAAGTAGTTATTATAACTACAGGCTCGCAGGGTGAGCCTATGAGTGCTCTCACAAGAATGGCGTTTTCAGACCATAGAAAAGTCGAGATAACAAAGGACGATTTGATTGTTATTTCCGCATCACCTATACCGGGTAACGAAAAAGCAGTTTCCAATGTTATAAATGAGCTGTTTAAAATAGGTGCAGAGGTAATTTATAAATCATTGATGGATGTTCACGTATCCGGGCACGCCTGTCAGGAGGAACTAAAGCTTGTAATGTCACTTGTAAAGCCTAAGTATTTTATACCCGTCCACGGAGAACACCGTCATTTGGTGCTTCACAGTCGATTAGCGGAGGATATGGGTATTCCGCAGTCACATTCGTTTGTGTTATCAAACGGTTCGGTGCTTGAAATGGATCAAGCAAGTGCAAAGGTGACAGGTAATGTTCAGGCAGGTCAAGTCCTTGTTGACGGTCTTGGTGTAGGAGATGTAGGAAATATTGTATTACGTGACAGAAAGCATCTTGCACAGGACGGCTTGATTATTATTGTTACTACGATTGATCACGAAAAACGTGAAATAGCATCAAAGCCTGACGTTATATCAAGAGGCTTCGTGTATGTAAGGGAAGCGGAGCAGCTTATAGAGGGTATTAAATCTGTATCCATCGACGCGGTTGAATCCAGCCTTTCAAGAAATAATGTTGACTGGTCAATGATGAAAAATAATATCAAGACATCTGTTGCAAAATATATTTATGACAGAACAAAGCGTAATCCGATGATATTGCCAATTATAGAAGAAGTATAATAAAACACGAAGGTGCATCAGCACCTTCGTCAGACTACCGACAAACCCACCTGAAAATGGTGGGTTTGTCAGTAGTCGGAGTCACGATAGTGACTTTTTTTTAGATGGAATATAGTAAGTCAGTGTAAGTGGGGAATGGCCAATAATCCTTGCCCACAATGGTTTCTAATGTGTCAGCAGTTTTGCGTAAATCGTCCATAGCAGGAATTACTGTATTCTTATAATACATTCCTGTTTCGTAGACATCATCTGATGGGAGATTAGCTGCCGCATCATCAAGAACCTTGATTTTATCCATAAGAGTTTCCGTTAACTTGGTAAGCTCTCTGACACTGTTTTCCTCATTGGGTGCAGATATATTCAATGATTTTTTTAGTGCAACACCCTTTGCCACAGACTTTGTGTATTTAAGACAGGCGGGAAGGATTTCCTGCTTTGCCATCTCCAGCATTGTAAGCATTTCTATATGGAGAGTTTTATCATACTCCTCCATCATAATCTCGCCGCGTGTTTCCACTTCTACTCTTGAGAATACACCCTGTGCTTCAAACATTTTTATTGACTTTTCCGATTTAAAATACGGCAAAGCATCAGGTGTTGTTCTGAGATTCGGGAGACCTCTCCGTTCTGCTTCCTCTACCCATTTGTCACTGTATCCGTTTCCGTTAAAAAGAATACGATGATGGTTTTTGAATGTTTTTATAGCGAGATTTAAAGCATCATGAGCAATATCCGTACTGCCTTCAAGCTCCTCGGCAAATTCAGTAAGAACCTGTGCTGCGATTGTGTTAAGAACTATATTAATTCCGCCGATTGACTGTCTTGAACCGGGACCGCGGAACTCAAATCTGTTTCCTGTAAACGCAAAAGGAGATGTTCTGTTTCGGTCAGTGGTGTCACGTTCAATATCCGGCAATGATTCAACGCCTGTTTCGATCAGCTTTCCTGATTCATACTTTACGCCTGTGCCGTTTATAAGCTGTTCAACAACGGCTGTAAGATGGTCTCCCAAATACATTGAAACGATTGCAGGGGGAGCCTCGTGTCCGCCAAGACGGTGGTCATTACCTGCTGTTGCTACGGACACACGCAAAATATCACTGTATTCATCAACGGCTTTTATAATTGCGGCAAAGAACAGTAGGAATTGAACATTTTCCTCAGGTTTTTTACCCGGCTTTAGCAACAGCTCACCGTCTGATGTACCGATCGACCAGTTATTGTGCTTACCGGAGCCGTTTATGCCTTCGTATGGCTTTTCGTGGAGTAAACAGTAAAGATCGTGATGATCTGCAACCTTTTTCAAGGTTTCCATAATTATCTGGTTATGGTCTGATGCAATGTTTGCAGTTGAAAATACAGGAGCGACCTCATGCTGTGACGGTGCTGCCTCATTATGCTTTGTTTTAGAAAATACACCAAGCTTCCAAAGCTCCTCATCAACCTCTTTCATAAAAGCGGCAACACGTTCTTTGAGCTGACCAAAATAATGGTCATCCATCTCCTGACCTTTTGCAGGCATAGCACCGAACAGTGTTCTGCCTGTAAGTAATAAATCTTTACGCTTGTTACGTAGCTTTTTATCTACAAGGAAATATTCCTGCTCTGCACCAACGTAGGGAACAACACGTGCAGGAGTTTTACCGAACAGCTTAAGTACGCGTCTGCCTGCTCTGTCAAGTGCTGCCTCAGAACGAAGAAGGGGAGTCTTTTTATCAAGAACTTCGCCTGTATATGATACAAAAGATGTAGGTATGTATAGGGAATGATCTTTAATAAAAGCGAAAGAAGTAGGATCCCATGCAGTATATCCGCGTGCCTCAAAGGTTGCTCTTAAACCGCCTGAGGGGAATGATGAAGCATCAGGCTCACCCATAACGAGTGCTTTTGCTGAGAATTTCATTATTACAGTCCTGTCATCGGTAGGCTCAATAAAGGAATCGTGCTTTTCAGCAGTAAGACCTGTCATTGGCTGGAACCAATGTGTATAATGTGTACAGCCGTTTTCTATTGCCCAGTCCTTCATTGCCTCTGCAACTATTTCAGCAACACTAAAATCAAGCTTTGTTCCTTCGTTAATTGTTTTTAGAAACGCCTCGTACGTTTCTTTAGGCAAGCGTTCTTTCATTTTCGGGAGATTAAAAACCTTTTCACCGAATATTGCGGTAACATCACCGTTTTTCATCATATTGAATATACCTCCGTGATTGCTCTGCTGTTAAGGAAAAAGGGTATTTTATATTAATCAGATATAAAATGCCCTAAGCTAACAAAATACTATTAATATGATATAATTATATCACTTTTTTTCGGATTGTCAATATGTATATATGTTGAAAAGTAAAAAATACTTGCATAAATGGGTTTTGTATGTTATAATATACGCAGTAAGTCTTGCGAAGCAAGTCTATGCTACT
>CAKSGP010000204.1 GCA_934454745.1 uncultured Clostridia bacterium | reverse complement strand
TCCGTTTCGCATACAGATGAATCGGCAAACATCGGGTTATATTTCAGTGTTATTGCTATTTGCTTCCTTAAATTATACAGAACGTCCTCTACAAGCATTGAAACAGTGGTTTTTACTCTGTATGTCTTATAGGTGTCAGACTTGAAAAAACCCGGAAATATTATTTCCTGAAGCTTTGATAGTATATCGCATATTACCTTTTTATCAGGTTGGTTTGATATATCAACCTTATCAATAAACTTGCTTTCCTTATAGTCGGCAAAAATTCCGTCCATAATATCTGAAAGCTCCTTTTCTATTAATGACATATTATACCTCCGATCATCTCTTATCAATAACAGCCTTTGCCATATCAATAAGCTGTGTTTGCACTTTTTTAGGCGATACTATTTTTATTTTGTCCCCAAGCATAAATACCCACGATAAAAACACAGGACTTACTGCAACTTCAACAGTTATGTTAAATGTTTCACCATCTTTTGATGTCACAAAATCTATATCAGTACCGAACACATCAACAACTGCATTTGTTATATCCTTTGAGCAGTTTAGTGTTACCTCCTCTACGTCACCATCATACATTCCAAAAAATTTCTTGGTGTACCTTGCCGTGTCACTGTCACGGAAAGTGCTTTTTCCATCTCTTGGCTTTCCCGTCTGGGAAATGGACATCATTCGATCAACACGGTAGTGGCGAAGCTCTCCTGAGTCAGAATCATAGGCTATAAGATAATAGTTTTCGTTGTTCCAGGCAAGTGCCCAAGGGCTTACATTATACATCTTGCCCCCGTGACGATATATTTTCTGTTGGTTTATGTCCCAGTCGAAATACATAAAGGTTATTTTTGAATTTTCTGCAATTGCATTATGTATTGCGTCTACATTATAATATATGCTCTCGTTTGAACTTTTTATGCGGTTTGCCACAAACACCTGTGCATTGAGGCGTCTGGCAACGTGAACGTTAGTAAGCGTTTCAAGCTTTTTTATTAGCTCAGCCGACTTCTTTTTTGTTATGAACCGCGATGCGGCAACCGCATCAGCAAGAGTACATAGTTCTGCCGTTTCAAATTCCCGATTTGCAAGATAATAGGAAAAACGCTTGTCGTGTACCTGTATTACCTCATAGCCCAGCTCCTCCATAGCCTCTATATCCCGATATATGCTCTTTCGCTCCGCTGTTATTCCCTGCTCTTGAAGGTAGTCTATAAGCTCAGATACTGAAACAGTATGTTCTTCATCTGTATACCTCTTAAAATATTCAATTATAAAATATAGCTTGAATTTCTGTTTTTTACTTCTTGGCATACCATTTTCTCCTCCATAATAGATTATACCATTATTTTATACTTTTTGCAATATTTTTAGGGAATTTTGTCATCACAAAAAGATGAGCAAGTGTATCTAAAGCCGAAAAGATGACAAAAAAATAAAAAATCCCATCTAACGATGGAACTTCGATTTTTGGCACTGACGCTTAATTTTAATACAATAAAATATATGGTGTATTTTCTCTGAGTTATATCTTATAAGAAAGCTATATCCCTTTAACTTACTGATTTTTATATTTAACCAGCTAACAACACATCGGCATTATATTTTTGTGGTAATTAGTAAATTTATCTTGACATTTAAAATTAAAAGCGTTATAATACTTTTAGAATGATTCTAATAGCAGGTTGAGAAAAATGACAAAGTATGAGAAACGCATATATGAAATCGTTAATCAATCGTCATCACATATGACCGTTGAGCAAATCTATCATATATTAAAAACTGATTTTCCGAGTGTGGTTTTGGCAACTGTTTATAATAACTTAAATAAGTTGTATAGGGACAGGCTTATCAATAAAATCTCTGTGGAGGGTATGCCTGACCGCTATGATAGAATTGTTAAGCACGATCATATTGTTTGCCAAAACTGTGGAAAACTGACAGATATACAGTTTGCGGATTTGACGGAAACTTTAAGTAAGCAATTTGGTGCAGATTTTTTATCTTACGACTTAAAAGTATTCTATGTGTGTCCGGATTGCCGAAAAAAACTCGGTGAAGACAAGAATATTCATGGATATACCAATCGTATGTATTAACGACAATGAAATTTGTGGGGATAGATATTATGCCAACAGCAATATTCCTAACAGTTTCAATTCCCATATTAAATAAGTGCGTATGCGGGCGCAGACAACCCGTAAATATAAATATATAAGGAGATAAAACTATGAGAAGTATTACGACATTGGATTTACAGTATGCCCATCGTTTCTATGGGTTTAAGGGAGAAGCACAGTATCTTCATGGACATACTGGAGTACTTACTATTGAAGTAGAGGATTCAGTTAATCCCGGAGTTAATATGGTTTTCCCGTGTAATGAAATTCAAAAGACTGCATGGGAAGTTCTGAAAAATTTTGACCATGCCTTGGTTCTTCGTGAGGATGATCCGCTTTTGCCGGCTATTCTCGATGTCTATGAAAAACAGGGAATTAAAAATGGTACGCCAAATAACGTTATGAAAGGTCCTGCTTTTAAAACTGATTTGGCAACGGCATATCCGGAGTGCCGCTTAGTGGTTACAAAAGAAACAATGACCGTTGAGGGTATGATTAAGATTGTTTATGATTTATTGAAGGATAAGCTCAACATAGTTAAATTGACCTTTACCAGCGGTGTTAATGCGGCTTCTGAGGAATTTGAACCGAACTTAAATACGGAGCGCTGTCCTTTGTGCGGTATCGCACTCAATGAAAACGGCGTATGTCCTAAATGCGGTTATAAAAAAGCCTGATTTTTTTAACTCAAACAATAATGTGCTTACGCATATTTTTGACAATTATATGATATTTAACTATAAAATACCATATATGAATAAGGTCTGCGGATAAAATGCCTTAGCAAAACGAGGATTAATTACGGTCCTCGTTTTGTTTTTTCAAAAAAAGATGCAATCAGTTACAATATCTGCAAGCGTATCAGTGTTGTAAAAGAATAATTTTAAGAAAATTCACCAAACACAACGCACCGCTTTCTACCTAAAAACAGGCGAAAGCGGTGCGTTATTTTTCGAGAAAAAGTTTCGGAGTGAACAGAATTTATGTGCGATGGTTAAAAATGCTCTGATTTTAGCAAACCATCCATTACTCTGAAACTTTTCTTTTTGCAAAAATACCGATATTACGGTGCTTTCGGGCAAAAAAACAGAACCGCAATTTTGTATCAAAATTACGGTTCAGCTTTGGTCGGAGTGACAGGACTTGAACCTGCGGCATCACGCCCCCCAGACGTGTGCGCTACCAACTGCGCTACACCCCGTCAATCAACAAAAAATATTATAGCAGATTTTTTATGTCTTGTCAATAGTTAGTTTAAGATTTTTTTCAGAAAACCTGCT
>CAKSGP010000203.1 GCA_934454745.1 uncultured Clostridia bacterium | reverse complement strand
TGTCACCTGTGGCATTTTCCATATTCGGTAAGGATATTTATTGGTATGCACTCATAATCCTTTTCGGATTTCTTATGGGAATACTTATTGCATCTTGTGGCTGTGAAAAGCGAGGTATTTCAAAGGATAACGTCTTAGATATTGCACTCTGGGGGATTATCTCAGGCATAGTAGGTGCAAGAATTTACTATGTTCTGTTTTCTCTTGATGAATTCTCCGGTGACTGGCTTAGTGTATTTAGAATATGGGAGGGCGGAATAGCAATATACGGAGGAATAATCGGTGCAGTTATATCAACCTTCATTTATTGCAAGGTCAAAAAACTAAACGTCCTTATCACCTTTGACATTTGCTGTATAGGCCTGCTCTTAGGACAGGCAATAGGCCGTTGGGGCAACTTCATAAACTGCGAAGTATTCGGCAGAACAACAGATGTATTATTGGGTATGTCAATAAATGGCAATGCTCCCGTCCATCCCCTATTTCTTTACGAATCGCTCTGGAGCTTTGCAGGAGTAATACTGCTGTTACTTCTGCGTAACAAGAAAAAGAGAAACGGTCAGATTTTCTTTTTATATTTACTTTGGTATTCTGCCGGCAGACTATTTTTAGAGGGTATGCGTGATACAAGATATATCCTCTATGCAATCCCTGATATTCTTGGTATTTCACAGCTTGTAGCAGGACTACTGATTGTAATATCAATAGCTGGACTTATATATGTGTCAAAATCGAAAAAGGAATGTTTTAAAATACAGTAACAGAATTCAACTAAAAAAAGATGGGCAGTTCAAACTGCCCATCTTTTTTAGTTTTCTACATATATTAACATTCTGTTCACTGCACTTATCAAAGCATAAATAGATGCTGTTGAAATGTTTTCGTGTACTCCTACGCCCCAGAATACGTGCTCCTGCTCATCATTGCATTTGATTGCAATATACGTTGCCGCCTTTGATGATGATTTGCGTTCGAGTGCGTGCTCTGTATATGCACAGATTTCAAAATCAATATTTAAAAGCTTTCTTAATCCTATACATAACGCATCAAGAGGACCGTTACCTGTGCCTGATATAAGAGATGATGCACCGTTATATTCTATGGTTGCACTTACGATGGCTGTCTGGTCATCATTCTGTACCGAATATGAATGTGAAGTAAGCGGTGCTTTAAGATTCATATATGTATCCTTAAATGCCTGATGGATTTCTTCATTGTCAAGAACTGTATGCTTCTCGTCTGACAAATCGTTTATAATTGATGCAAATTCCGTAAGCATATCCTTTGGCAATGTATAGCCGTACTTTGTTTCCATTACATAGCTTACACCGCCCTTGCCTGACTGGCTGTTTATCATAATCGGCTCATACTTTCTGCCGATATCTGCCGGGTCAATTGTAAGGTACGGGTTTGCCCATTTATTGTCAGGATGCTCGTCAAACATATCAAAGCTTTTCTTTATAGCATCCTGATGACTGCCTGAGAATGCAACGTAAGCCATATCTCCCGCATAGGGATGACGTGAATGAATAGGCATTTTATTAAACTTTTCAAATACCGCGATAGTTTCATCAATGTTACTCAAATCAAGTTTAGGATCAACACCCTGTGAAAACATATTAAGTGCTATTGTAACTATATCCGCATTACCTGTTCTTTCACCGTTACCGAAAAGCGTACCTTCAACTCGGTCAGCACCTGCAAGGATTGCAAGCTCTGAGGAGGCAACGCCTGTGCCGCGGTCATTATGAGCGTGAACGCTTATTATAAGATTTTCACGATTATTTAAATGCTTGCACATATACTCTATCTGGTCAGCGTACACATTCGCCGTTGCAACCTCTATTGTGGACGGAAGGTTGATTATTACCTTTCTCTCAGGTGTGGGGCAGAATATTTCGTTTACAGCATTTACAACCTCAACTGCATAGTCAGGCTCTGTACAAGTGAAGCTTTCAGGTGAATATTCATAGCGTATATTTCCATCAAGCTTTGAATCAACAAGTGTTTTTACAAGCTTGGCACCGTCTATGGCAAGCTGTTTTATTTCCTCCTTGTCCTTTTTGAACACTACCTCACGCTGAAGTGTTGATGTAGAGTTGTAGAGATGCACAATAGCATTTTTTACGCCCTGCAGTGCCTCAATAGTCTTTTCTATTATATGCTCTCTTGCCTGTGTTAACACCTGAATTGATACATCATCAGGTATTCTGTCCTCGTCAATAAGACGGCGTACAAAATCAAATTCCGTGCCTGAAGCCGCGGGAAATCCTACTTCTATTTCCTTGAATCCAAGCTTTACTAAATAGTCAAAAAACTCAAGCTTTTCGTCTATTGTCATAGGCGAATACAAAGCCTGGTTACCATCACGCAAGTCAACACTGCACCATATAGGTGCTTTTTCTATTACTTTATCGCACCATTCACGGTTTTTTATCGGAACGGGCGTGTACATCCTCTGATATTTATGATAATTCATAATTATGATCATTAACTCCTTTCGCAAAACCTTAAGTTTAGAAGAAAATTGTTCAGGTTGTGCGTACGCACAAGCGAGGCTATACACGAGTATGAAAGCAAGTGCGGACGTGCAAAATGGGCAATTTTATTCAAACTATACCTGCCTCATTTTATAACATTAGATATATTTTATAATAAATCATTTGTTTTGTCAATAGCTTATATCTATAGTATTTACCAGGTTCTGTAATCACGGTCTTTATTGAGAAGTGCATTATAATAAATGCTCTTAATGTCCTCCTCTGTCACTTTATAAAGACAGTTATCGTAAATATCCTCACGTAAAGGATCCTTTGACCATATTTCAATATCACTTTCGGTAATTTCCTCATTTACAGGCGCAACGACATTAATAAACCGCTTAAAGCCGTTAAGCTCCTGACCGAAAGCATCTATAACATTCACCGCACGCATTATATCTGCCTTTGCCATAAAGGATATAAACTCAACAAGCAACGCACCGTTTGCTCTGCCGTGCGGTATGTTTTTTGAACAAGTAACGTTAAATCCCATATGATGCACGAGATTAAGTCCCGTATGTGCAACCGCCATACCGCCTGATGAAGCGGCAATAAGTAATTTTTCTCTGTCCTGTTCTGTCAGGTTTCCCGAAACGAGTGCATCTGTACACTGTCCTATAAGGCTGATCGCCTTAAGTGCAATCATATCTGAAAATTCCGATGCTTTCGTATTCAGATAAGACTCAACAGCGTGGCATAAGGCATCAACCGCCGTATTGCGTGTTACATCAAGGGGTAAAGACATAGTATAACGAGTGTCAAGAAATGTTGCGTAGGGGAAACACATTTCCGATGAAAAGCTTTTCTTGTTGCTTGGCTCATCAATCGTGAGCATAACGTACTGTGTTGTATCCGAGCCTGTTCCTGC
>CAKSGP010000202.1 GCA_934454745.1 uncultured Clostridia bacterium | reverse complement strand
TGCGGGAGTGGCTCAGTGGTAGAGCGTCACCTTGCCAAGGTGAACGTCGCGAGTTCGAATCTCGTCTTCCGCTCCAATACAAGGAATCCAACAGGATTCCTTTTTTTCTGCAAAGGAGTTATTATATGTCTTTACCCAAGGATCCAGTTATATTACTAAGCGTTCTTAACACGAAACTCAGGGATATATATTCGTCCCTTGATGAGCTTTGCGACGATTTAGAAGCTGACAAGGAAAAGCTAATACAAAAATGTGCTTCTATCGGCTATCTGTACTCAAAAGAACGCAATCAGTTTATTTGATATAAGGTGAATTACTATGCTTGAAACAGAACTTAAAGCTTTGCTTACCAAAGACCAATATCAAACATTACTGACAATGTTTGATTATACTAAAGAGGTCACCCAAACAAACAGCTATTATATCTCAGCAGATAATGCACTTAAATCACAGGGAATAACCTTTAGAATACGCACTATCGGCGATATTCACACAGTGCAAATAAAAAAGCATATAAACAAACAAGGCGGACTTCAGGTTTCAGAGGAACGTGAATTTAAAATTGATGATATTCCGCCAGAATTCACTGAGGAGGAAGTGTATTTATATACAGGTATTAAAACTACCGTCTCACTTATCGGTGAGCTTACAACCCTACGAATGAGCTGTATGTTCTGTGACGGAGTCGAAATTTGTCTTGATAAAAGTACATACCTCGGAAAAACCGATTACGAAATTGAGGTTGAATATACTTCACCTGTTCCCGATAAGCTTATAAACGAGCTTGGCGAAATAGATATTACCTTTAATTCGCCTACACCCGGTAAATATTCGAGATTTTTATCACGTCTATTAGGTTAAAAAGAGTTGTAAAATGATGTTTTTACAACTCTTTTTTGTTTTAATTTTTTGTTTCCTTTTTTACATTTTCAAGCTTCGTGTCACGACGGTTTATAACCTCACTTGGTATAGGTGAAATCTCACCTGCAGCCTTAAGTGACTGACGTGTAAGAATAGGTCCTATAAGCTCATATACCAGTACAGCAAAAAGCGTAATATTTCGTATTAAAACACCCGGTTCACCAAGCTGCATTGCAGTAGTACACATTCCTAATGCAACGCCTGCCTGAGGAATAAGAGTTATACCAAGATACTTTTTAATTTGCGGTTGACATCTTGTAATACTTGCACCTGTATAAGCACCTATATACTTTCCTGATGCACGAACAAGAATATATACAACACCGATCAAAACTATTGCTAAATCTGCAAACACACCAAGCTCAAGCTCTGCTCCGCTTATAACAAAAAATAATGCAAAGAGCGGAGATGTCCATTTATCCGCAGCACCCATCAAATCATTGGATAGCGGGCATAGGTTGCAAAACGCCATTCCAAGCATCATACAGGTCAATAACGATGAAAAGCTTATATGGACAGGGCCTATATTAAAGTCCATCATTGCAAGTGATGCGGTCAAAAGTACAAGTGCAATTGTCAGGTTTAATCGATTTGTATTTGAATTAAACATTTTCTCAAGCTGTGTAAGTACCCAGCCCATAATTGCACCCAAAGAAAGTGAACAAGCTATTTCAATTATTGGGTTTACTACAATTGAAATAACATCAACACTTCCGGACATAAGTGTTTTTGCAATTCCGAATGAAATGGCAAAAATGATAAGTCCCATAGCATCGTCAAGAGCAACTACGGTAAGGAGTAGCTTTGTCAGGGGTCCCTTTGCCTTATACTGCCGTACAACCATAAGTGTTGCCGCAGGTGCGGTAGCCGCCGCAATTGCACCAAGGGTTATTACCTGAATTAATGACAGCTTATCAGGAATTATAAGATGCAGAATAAACAATACTATATCAACAAATATAGTTGCCGTAAGTGCTTCTAAAATACCTACAACAAGTGACTGTTTACCTGTTTTCTTTAAGTCACTTAATTTAAACTCATTTCCGATTGAAAAAGCTATAAATCCCAGTGCAACCTCCGATATAAGTGATAGCTTTTCTGCCGCTTCAGCAGAATTAATACCAAATCCTTCAATCCCTAAAGCACCAAGACAATATGGACCAATCAGTACACCGGCAATAAGATATGCAGTTACTGATGGTAATTTCAAGGGTTTAAAGACTCTCGTCATTATTAGTCCTGTCAAAAGTGCTATTGATACAGATAGTAACGTCCCCATTTAATACACTTCCTTTTAAATTATTTAAGCTAATTTTGATCTGTGCTTATTTCTTAAAAACATAATAACCGTTGCCGAACATATTATAAAATATCCTGTTACACTTAATCTATCAGGAACAGTTCCGAAAATTATAAAGCTCATCAGAGTCGAAAATATAACCTGGGTATAGTCATAAACGGATATTTCACGTGCGGGTGCGTAGGAATATGCGGCAGTAATAGTAAACTGCCCCAAAGCCGCACAAACACCTGCCATAATAAGATATGTAAGCTGTAAATAGGTCATATGTGCATAGTTAAATACTAAATATGGTAAGAGGCATATACAGGAGAATGCCGAGAAAAAGAAGACAATATATGTTTTTCTCTCACCCATATTTGTAAGCTTTCTCACCATTGTGTATGCCGCACCTGCACCAAGACCGCCGATAAATCCCATTATGCTTGCAGGGTTTAGTAAGTCCGGAGTAGGCTTAATAATAAACAGGCTTCCTATGAATGCAAGACATACCATAGCAATCTCAAAAAACGATGTCTTTTCTCTTAATACCCATATTGACAGTATAACCGCAAAAAAGGGCGATAGCTTGTTAAGCATAAGTGCGTCGGATAAAATCAAATGGTCAATGGCATAAAAATTACATAGAACGCCTATTGTACCAAATCCCGCACGTAAAATGAGATATATAAGGCTCCCTTTTTTCCATTTAAAGCCTCCACCTTCTTTTATAAGCAGTATTCCTGACACAATCGCAGCTACTGCATTCCTGAAAAAGCTTTTTTGAAATGACGGCAAATCCCCCGAAAGCTGTACAAAAAGTCCCATCAGGGCAAAGAAGAATGCAGACATAATTATAAATACAGCACCTTTTACTGTTTTATTATTTTCAGACATTTTCGCATCTCTCCCTATCCATAATAGCCTCTGCTGTTTTTATACCATCAACCGCCGCGGTCATAATACCTCCGGCATATCCGCAACCCTCACCGCAGGGGTAAATTCCTGCAATGTTACTCATCATTGTGTCAGGATCACGTATAACCCTGACAGGTGATGAGGAACGTGTTTCAGGAACAGTTAATACTGCACCTTCATCTGCGAAGCCTTTTAACTTTTTGCCAAATTCAGGTATCGCCTCACGCATTGCCTCTGTAACAAAATCAGGCAGAACGCTGTCAATAGGACCCATTTTAACACCCGGCTTATATGATGGT
>CAKSGP010000201.1 GCA_934454745.1 uncultured Clostridia bacterium | reverse complement strand
TGCGGCATAGGTTTTGTATTCTTTTTCGATATTCATTTATTGCCGACACCACATTTTTTCATAATTTTGTTTATAGGAGCCTTAAAAAGGTTTCTTTCATAAGTATTCATACCAAAAAGCCAAACCGAAAGTATATATACCGCAGAATAAATTATTATTCCCGCTATAAGCTGAATAATAATGTTAATGTTTAAAAGCTTGGTCAACAATATTCCCACTAAGATCGGCGGTAAAAATGACGGAACAGCTTTAAGAATGTTTTTCCAAAAATAAATCATATTTATATTGCATTTTTTATGATAAAAGATGTTCATGATTATTCCGTTCCCTATAATCAGCGCGGCGGCGGTACCTATTGCACAGCCTATGCCGGATAAATACTTGCACAACGGAATACTGAAAATAATATTCAGTATGGCAACGGCAAGATATATGTAAGAACGAAAACGATGGAGATTTTTTGCCCTTTGTATTTCTATCCCCAAATTCTGAATGAGCGGCACAGTCGCCGGCAGCATTAAAAGCATAGCGATATAATAGCTGTCGCCATAGTTTTTTCCGCCCCATTTTAAAACAAACGGATGTCCGAAAAAAATAAATCCCGAAATAATCAAGCCTAATACAAAAAACTGAATTCGGCCGACCTTTGTAAAAAGTTCGGCTATTTCTCTGTCCTTATTTTCATTTGCAAGCTTATGAACTCTCGGAATAAAGACCGACGATATGGTGGTTGACATTTGGTTATAATAGGTATTCAGTTGTGCCGCCAAGCCGTAAACAGCGGTTGCAATCGACCCCTGATATATACCCAAAAGAAATTTATCAACATTCCAGTTTATCTGGTCAACAATTATATTAATAAAAATAAAAGAAGAGAACACCGCTATTTCCTTAAACAGCTTCAATTCGAAGCCTTTAAAGATGAACCGCATTTCAAGCTTTTTAAAGCAAAACCATATATACAGCAAATCAATGGTTAAATTAACAGCGACAGTTACGGTAACCATTCCGACAGATCTGAAGCCAAGCACTAAAACCGCAAGGGATAAAAACGGACTTGCAACAGATTTTACAAGATTTAAGATGCGCTGAAAAAAATACTGTTCGTTTGCGGTTATGTATGAAGTGAAAACGCTTGCCGGAAATGAAAGGGCAACATTCACAACAAGTAACAGCATAAGCTTTTGTGTGATTTTGATTTCGCTTGCCGAAAGCTTTGCCGAAAACATATTGCCGGTATTTAAAACTAAAATCATACCCGCAATAAACGCAACTAAGGACAGGAAGAAAAATACCGTTATAAACATTCCGTTCAGTTTTGCGATTCCTTCTCTGTCATTATTGACCTTGTATTTGCTGTAAAACCTTATATATGAGCTTGAAAGCCCGAAATTAAGTATGCTCAGGTATGAAACAACAGAACCGGCAAGTGTATACAAGCCGTATTCGCTTTGTCCCAAAAGCCTTAGCATTATCGGCGTATAGATTATCGATACCAGAGCGCCTATACCGACCGATAGGTAGGACAGCAACACGCCTGCTTTTAATTGATTAATCTTCATTATGTATATCCCTTAACGCATTAATTAAAAATTTTTCCGAATTAATCTTATGCTCCCTCAAGAGCAAATCAACCCTTGCATAATCAATTTCCTCATTGATTATTTCATTGATTTTTTCGCCGTTATTATCCGTAAGAATATGATTACTAAGTTCCAATTTATCAAGCAGGGTAAATATTCTGTCGTTCATTCGGGAATTTTCAACCGGCACGGCAATAAATTGCTTATGGAATATTACGGAAAAAACAACACCGTGGAATGAATTTGTAACCACTATTTCACTGTTTTTTATATTATAAAGCCATTCATAAATTCCGAAAGCCGGTTTGCAGCTTTGGGAAGTGTATTCCTCTTTATAAAAGCTTTTTACATATTCACATATTTCATTTGCAATTTTCTGATTGTTGTGCAAAATATAGCAAAACACTTTTTGGCTGTTGAATGTCTTTTCAACCAACAATCTTTCATAAGCGTCTCTTTCAAGCAATAATGTAGGATCCAAAACAATTTCAGCATCCTTGTAAACTTCCGAGAGAATATTCTTCCCGCTTTGTTCTCTTACCCCTATGGCTGAAAAACTTTCAATTTCGGGGTACACGATGTTTTTCATTTTATCCGGCAATTTTTCAGTTCCGAAACTTACGGCATATCCGATTTTTTTTGTTCCGTTATTCACAAAATTCAAAAAATAGCTTAATGTAGGTTTGCCCTCTGCCCCCAATGTAAAGCTCGGATTCCATATTTGGTCGCTTCCGCAAATTACTGCCGAATAATTATCGGCACATTTAAAAAGCGACCTATTGCTCGAATACTTCTTTTTCGACAGCAGAAGCTCTCTTTTTCTGAATTTTTCTATGTTCCTTCTTTTTTCAAGTTCTCCTGATTTTCCGTTTTTAATATCAGTTATTATTTGTATTAATTTTACCCTCAAAGGGATATAGTTTATTATTTCGGTATCATAGCCTGATTTTACAAGGAACTGTTGCAGCGCATAGGATTGCAAAACCGCACCGTAGTTATTAGCCCAATGAAAAGTTATGGTTCCTGTTTTTTTCATTTTTTACACCTGCCAAAAAAAGCTGTACGGATATGACATAGCCCATGTTCCGTTGCGGATTGAATAAAGCCCGAACACCGCAAAGCATATCATAATGATAATATAAAAAACTGTTTCTGTTTTATTATCGTCATTAGCCTTTAAATTAATATTGGCAACTGTCTTCGGGAGCAGCAATACTAAATAAATCATAAAATAATATCCTACGCGAATTGCTATAGAATACACTCCGCCGAAAGCCTGACACACGCAGGCAAGCCAAAATAGGTTTTTTAAGCCTTCTTCATGTGCGTCGTCTTTGTTTGAGTATATAATCGTAAATATATAAACGGCGGTAAATACAATAAACAGCGTTACTGCCGAATTGTTATCCGGAACCGCGTTATCTTTAAGCAATTTACTCAATATACCGAAAAGAGGATTGCGAAATAAAAACACTAAAGGCAAAATTAATATCGATGCTATGCGATACCTTTTCATTAAACCTGAATAATACAAAACATAGGCAACTAAAAACAATATCGCCGAAGAATGAAAAGCGGAAGCAAGCAAAACAGTAAGAATAAAAAGCACAGGTTTTTTGTTTCTTATGAAGATATATGAAAATGCTGTAATTGCTATTGCTATAACCTGTCTCATTGCAGAATAATTTGTCAAAAAAACGGGGAGTCCCAAATAAATGACAAAAGATAAAAGACAATTTTCAGAATACTTGCAGATTAAGTAAGATAAAGGGAAAATTGACACCAAAGCACAGACTATAAGCAAACATTGTTCGTCCTTGCTTATGTAGCTTATCAATTTACAAAAAATAACAT
>CAKSGP010000200.1 GCA_934454745.1 uncultured Clostridia bacterium | reverse complement strand
CCGCAGGCTTTATAAGACGTGAAATAGGAAAGCGTGTTAATTTGCGATATACTCCGGAGTTCATATTTGAAGCCGATAACTCCATTGAGCACGGCTCATATATTGATAAACTGTTAAAGAATCTTAAATAATCACAAGAAGCGGCTGGGATATGCCGCTTTTCTTGGCAAAGACGAAAAGTGCAGAGGTAAGATATTATGGAACAGGTTATAAATCTTATAAAAAACGCAAAAACAGCGCTAATACTACCCCATACAAGTGCTGATGCAGATGCGTTAGCATCATCTCAGGCTATGAAGAGCGTGCTTAAGGATTTAGGTATAAAATCTGAAATATATGCCGAGGAGAAGGTAGAAAAAAGATTGGCTTTCATAGGTGAGGGAATTAATGTTTATTCCGGTACAGTGCCTGAATTTGATACGTGTATAGTCCTTGATTGCGGTGATGCAGACCGTGTGGGCGATAGAATAGAAATATTAAATTCAGCAAAAGCCGTTGTAAATATTGACCATCATAAAACCAACAACGGCTTTGGTAACGCCAGCCTTGTAATGGCAGAGGCTTCTGCAACAGGCGAAGTGCTGTACGGTCTGTTTGAGAAAATGGGAGTAAAAATAACAGATGAGATTGCAAAATATCTCTATACGGCGATATGCTCAGACACCGGCGGATTTGCCTATTCAAATGTGTCACCTGCCACATTTAAGATTGCATCAGAGCTTATAAGCTATGATATTAATCACGCTGAAATTTCAAGACTTCTCTTTGACTGTGTAGACATGGACGAAGAGCTTATGAAGGCGGAACTCATTAAGAATGTAAAATCCTATTCAGAGGGAAGAATAAGAACATTGGTAGTGACGGAAAGCTTTGCCGAAAAATTTGGCCTTGCCACTGATGAGATTGACGGATTGGTGGATATACCGCGACGCATCCGTGATACAGAGATAGCTGTATCTTTAAAGGAAGTAAACGGCAAAATCCGTGTGAGCCTGCGTTCAAACGGCGATGCTGATGTATCTGCTGTCGCATTGAAATTTAACGGAGGGGGACATATAAAGGCGGCAGGCTGCAGTATATTTGAGGATATTAAAACTGCGGAGGAGCTTGTGGTAAAAGCCTGTGAGGAAGCTTTATGATGAATGGTGTTATTGTTATTGACAAGCCAAAGGGTAAAACATCTCACGATATTGTGGGACTAATGCGAAAAAAATTCGGGACGCGAAAAGTAGGTCACACAGGCACTCTTGACCCCCTTGCAACAGGCGTTTTGCCTATTTGTATAGGTAATGCTACACGTGCATCAGATATGCTTTTGTCAGCCGATAAAAAATATTGTGCAGAGCTAATTTTAGGGAAACGGTCCGATACACTTGATATTACGGGAGAAATAACTGAGGAAAAGGAAATAAAGGTCACAGAGGAGGAAATCCGCAGTGTGATTTTAAGCTTTATAGGTGAACAGGACCAGATACCGCCTATGTACAGTGCAATAAAAAAAGACGGTAAAAAGCTATATGAAATGGCACGTGAGGGCATAGAGATTGAACGTGAGCCAAGACGTATAAATATATTTCAGATTGAAATTAAGGATATAACTTTGCCTAAGGTTATAATAGATGTGCATTGCTCGAAGGGGACATATATACGTTCCTTGTGCGATGATATAGGACGAAAGCTTGGATGTGGTGCTATTATGTCAGAACTCCGCCGTACCTACACAGGCGGATTTTCAATTGATGATGCGTACACTTTAGAGGAACTTGATAATACAGATGACATACAAGGGACACTAAAACCCACAGATACATTGTTTAGCGACCTGCCGGCAATATACCTTAACAAAAAACAGGAAACAAGTGTAACAAATGGCGTAAGAATGACTTGGCGAAAGGGTATAGAGGGACAGAGATACAGAGTGTATGGAGAGGACGGACGTTTTTTGTGCATATCACAGATAAAGGATATGCGACTCGTTTTGATAAAATCATTTTGGACTTAAGGAGAGATACATATATGCGTATAATACGTAACGGCGAGAAAGATAGCGTGAAAAAAGCAGTGGCACTTGGCAACTTTGACGGTATCCATATAGCACATACTGTCGTGATCAACAATTGCCGTAAATATGCTGAAGAAAATGCAATAGAAAGCAGTGTTTTCCTGTTTCGCAATCATACTCTTAACTGCATAGAAAACAGAAAAGTCAATCTGATCACAGATGAAAGCGAAAAGCTTGAAATTCTTAGTGAGCTTGGTGTTGATAGCGTCTATATTACAGATTTTGATGAAAACATAAGGAAAATGACACCTGAGGAATTTGTTAAAATGCTTATAGATACACTGAACCCTTGTGCAGTATTTGCAGGATATGATTACAGATTTGGATATAAAGCGGAGGGGGACATAAATACTCTAATTGAACTGGGCAAGGAATACGGCTTTGATGTTGTCGTAACTGACGAAATGAAAATTAAGGGAGAGCCTGTTAAAAGCACAAAAATCCGTCAGTTAATTGCAGATGGTGAGATTTATGAGGCAAACAAGTATTTAGGTAGACCGTTTTCTGTAACGGGTAAGGTCGTTTCAGGATTTCAGAACGGACGAACAATTGGAATACCAACGGCAAATGTAGAATACTCAAAATGTAAGCTTCTTCCGAAAAACGGTGTGTATATGGGATATACAACAGTTCGTGGCAAATCTTTTAAAAGCGTTATAAACGTCGGGGCAAATCCAACAATTGCGGCAAAGAAAATAACGGTGGAGAGCCATATACTTGATTTTAACGCTGATATATACGGAAAAATCATAAAGGTGGAGTTTATTGAAAGAATAAGAGATGAAATAACAGTTAAAAACCTTTCAGAGCTAAAGGAACAGATAAAAAAGGATATTGAAATAGCAGAAAATGAATTTTCCCATAGGGAGGACAAATAATATGTATCTTATAGCGGGACTGGGAAATCCAGGCACAAAATATGATATGACAAGGCATAACATCGGATTTCACACAATAGATTATATAGCAGATGAAATGGGTGTAAAAATAAAAAAGCTTAAATACAAGGCACTCTACGGCGAAGGTGTAATAAACGGCGAGCGTGTTATTTTGGCAAAGCCTCAAACCTTTATGAACCTGAGCGGTGAAAGTATAGCGGAGTTTGTGAAATTCTTTAAAATTCCTGTTGAAAATGTAATAATTATAAGTGATGACATATCTCTTGATACAGGCAGAATCCGTGTTCGGGGCAAGGGCAGTGCAGGCGGGCATAACGGTCTTAAATCCATTATATATATGCTTAACTCCGATAATTTTCCCCGTGTACGCATAGGTGTTGGTGCACCGCCACACGCAGATTATGACCTTGCGGATTTCGTTGTGGCTGATGGCAGAATATGTGCCGCGGTGTTAAAGAAGGAGCTTCACGCAGAAA
>CAKSGP010000199.1 GCA_934454745.1 uncultured Clostridia bacterium | reverse complement strand
CCGGAGGTCCATATTCCGTACCCTAACTATACTAATATAAAATAAACATATATAAATATATAGATATTATCTATACTAATACTGCCACGCTAAGGCGTGGATTTCTTGATGATGATTTATACATTTACTAATCCGCTTACAAAATAATGCTATATTATTTAGAAAGATCACATTGCCTTACTGCATCACGTACCTTTAGGACAAATGACGGTGAAACGGAAAGCTCGTCAATTCCCATTCGCAAAAAAGTTTCTGTAAGCTCCGTATCAGCCGCAAGCTCACCGCATATTCCAATCCATTTACCGTGTTTATGTGCATTTATAGTTGAAATCTCAATAAGTCTTAAAAGTGCCTCGTGATGAGAATCGCAAAAGTCCTCAACATCGGGATTTTGTCTGTCGCAAGCTAAGGTGTACTGAGTTAAATCATTAGTACCGATACTGAAAAAATCCACCATAGGCGCAAGTTTATCACTTATAATTGCCGCCGCCGGAGTTTCTATCATAATCCCCAACTCAACGTTATCGGCAAATTTAATTCCCTGCTCATACAATTCAGCTTTAACATTATGGCATATATCAAGAATCCTCTCTACCTCGCTTACGCTTGTAATCATAGGGAACATAATCCCAAGACTGCCGTAAACTGATGCTCTGTAAAGTGCCCGAAGCTGTGTTTTAAATATATCCGTACGTGTAAGACAAATTCTGATAGCACGATAGCCAAGCGCCGGGTTTGCCTCCTCCTTAAGACCGAAATAATCAACCTTTTTATCAGCACCTATATCGAGTGTACGGATAATTACTTTTTTTCCTGCCATACTCTCAAGAACCTGCTTATATGCCAAAAACTGCTTTTCCTCCGACGGATAATCATTATTCTCAAGGTATAGAAACTCACTTCTGAACAAGCCTATACCCCCTGCATCATTAAGGATTACCGCACCTATATTATCCACGCTTCCGATATTTGCGTAGATATTGATTTTCTTACCGTCTATTGTTTTATTCTCCTTACCCTTTAAGCTTGAGAGCAACCGTTTCTTTTCATTATCTGCATTCTGCTTTACCGTAAGTTTCTTTATTGTTTCACAATCGGGATTTACAAAAATCTCCCCGGTAAATCCATCAACAATGGCACTGTCGCCGTCTTTTATCTGAGCCAAAAAATCATCTCCCACGCCGATTATGGCGGGAATATTCATACTCCTTGCAAGAATTGCAGTATGAGAATTGAGCGAGCCGTGGGCAGTGACAAAGGCGCGCACCTTATCCTTGTTAAGTGATACGGTTTCGCTTGGGGCAAGGTCATCTGCACAAATAATCATATCATCAAAATCGGGAGTTTCTAAAACACAATCGGTCAGGTTGGCTATAATCCTATTGGAAATATCCTTTACATCCACAGCTCTTGCCTGCATATATGAATCATCCATTGCAGAAAACATTCTTGAAAAATTATCGGCTGTTACCGCAACGGCGTACTCTGCATTGACTTTTTGTGTTTCTATGATATTTTCGATGCTCTGGTTGTAATCCTCATCATCGAGTATCATTATATGAATTTCAAAAATCTGTGCATTTGTTTGGCCGACTTCTTTTAGTGCCTTTTCATATATTTTTTCAAGCTGACTGCAAGTCCTAGCTTTTGCAATTCCTACACGTTCCTTTTCAGCCTTGGTATTCTCTATATGAACACGCTTTATAGTTTTATCCTGCTTTTTAAAAAGTGAAATCTTTCCAAACGCAATTGCACCGTAAACCCCTTTGCCCGAAAATACATTCATCGCCCTATCTCCTTTCGGTTATATCCGATACATTTTAAACTTCACCCCTTTATTATTTCAATAAATACCAATATTTATAACAACTATTACAGTTCCTTACGAAGTCTTTGTATTGCATCCTTATAAACCATATATCCCCCTTACTCCTATCTTTTGTTTTATTACAAAAATTATATATATAAATCAAGCGGTTTTGCAACTGTTTCATATTATGCCCAAAGCTCTCTAAACCGTCAAATTATACAAAAATATTACAAAGTAATCAAAAAAATATTAAAATACGAAATTTACTTGTTTTATGCTGTTCTTTATGCTATAATTTGCATATAATATATATGATTTTGAGGGATTTTACAATGAACAGTGCATATGTATATTTACAGCTATACAGATTGTTTGATACAAACACGCCCCTTAGAGTGGATTGCGGTGAGCTTTGCAATAAAGCCTGCTGTAGTGGCACGGATTCGGGTATGTTTTTGTTCCCGGGGGAAAAGGAAGTGTATAAACTTCTAAATCCTGACGGAATGAGAATTGAAGCATCTGATTTAGCATATAACTATAATGGAAAAAAATATTATACACCTATACTTTTCTGTAACGGAAACTGTGACAGATACATTCGGCCTCTCGCCTGCCGAATATTCCCTCTGACGCCTATCCTAAACAGTGACGGAAAAGTTGAAATAATAGTTGATCCGCGTGCTAAAAGTCTTTGTCCGCTTGCTAAAACGCTGTATATTGATGAGTACGATCAAAACTTTAAAAATTCCGTTAAAAAGACCTTTTCACTGCTTATTAAAAATAAGCGTGTTTATGATTTTATGGTTGAATACACTAAATATATAAATGAGTTTAAAAGATTTTTTGACTGATAAGGGGAAAAGAAATGGGATTTTTTAAGAACAAAAAACATAATACGGAAACAAAAGAAATTCCTCAGGCAGAGGACGCAACTAAATCCGCTGACATTGAACCTGATGATTTTGATGAAATCCAGCCAAAACAGGGAGTAACCCGCGAGGATTTTCATAAAATGGCAAATGAAAATTTAAAAGAGGCTCTTGATAGAGGTATTGCAGAAATTATCTCTGAAAATAGTGAAGATATTTCCGAAGAACCCGAAACAGCAGAAATCCCGCAAGCTAACGAAAGAAAGCCTGAAACCGAAAATGCGTCGGAAAGCATTGAGCCTGAAACCGAAAACGAACCGGCAGATATTGAGTCCGAAACCGAGCATGAGGACGTCACCCCTCTCCAGGAGGATGTTGACGATTTCTTCGATGGTGAGAACGATACAGAAAATGAAGCAGTTAATGAAATCCCTGTTTCTGAATCGGAGCCCGAGATTAAAAAGGAAAAGAAGCCAAGAATGACCTTTTCTCAATTTCGTGAAAAATATAAAAAAGCAATTAAAGCAGTGATTATATCCCTTGGATCAATTTTTTCAGTATGCCTTGTTTTATACATATACGGCTGTGCTACTGTTCCAAAGGGTGTTATGGGCAGAAACATTTATATTGAAAATGTGAATGTAAGTAACCTAACCTATGATGAAGCTCTCTCAAAGGTAAAATCCACATCACTCCTTAACAACTGCAATATAACCGTTGTCTGCAAGGGGCAGATGTATTCGATTAACGGAATTGATG
>CAKSGP010000198.1 GCA_934454745.1 uncultured Clostridia bacterium | reverse complement strand
TAACCACAAATGAGAACACACCTGTCATTATAAGATACAGTCTGTTTGCATATTCAAGTGCGGAATATGCACCCTCCATATGTGATGCAAACCGTGCATTTACAAGAGTGTATAATGGCTGAATCCACGTACTTATAAGCATTGGTACAGCAAGGAATACTGCGTCCTTTATGCTCTTGTCACGGAGTCTGAAATCAGGCTTATAACGAAACTTCAGCTTTATAAGCGAGGGTATCTGCACAATTACCTGTAATGACCATGATATAACCATTGTAACAGCAAGGCCCGTAACCCCGAACCGCTTGCCGAATATCAGAAAATACGCAATTATTGCAATATTTGATACAAGGCTTATAATTGAGGGGATATTATATTCACCAAAGGACTGGAGTATGCCTACACAGGAAAATGCAAGTCCCGTAAAGATTATCATAGGGAACATAATAGATGTAAGGTATACTGCAAGGTCGTGGGTTTCGCCTCCGAAATTCGGTGCCATAAAGGATACAAGGGGGTCTGCAAAGATTATACCCAAAGCCGAGATTATAAGGGTTATAAGTATAATCATCGTAATAAACTTATTGGCAAATACCGATGCGGTTTTTCGTCCTTTTTTCGTAAGTATTTCATTAAATATGGGTATAAAGCTTGCAGAGATTACACCGCCTATTACCATATCAAATAATGTTGTGGGAAGCTTTGATGCCGCCATAAACGCGTCAGCCTCAATGCCTGTGCCAAAATACGCACCCATAAGGGAATCACGGATAAGTCCTAATGCCTTTGATATAAAGGTAGCAAATGCCATAAATCCTGCCGTAAGAAGCATTTTTTTGCCTGATTCCTTACTGCTCAAGATTAACACATCCTTTTTCATATAGTTCTACGGCGATTTTTCCGTTTTGGCGTGCCTTTTCCTTAAGCACATAATATGCTTTTTTAAGCTCGTCCTTTATACTATCATAATCAGCAAAAAGCTCATCAACTGCCTTATTTACAGCATCAGGGGTTATTTTTGCCATATCTATACAAAGCTTTTGGTTTATATAGTCCATAAAGCCCTTGATTTTAGGGTCATAGGAAATTCCGATAAGGGGAACATTGCCTATTACCGCATATACAAGAGAGTGCAATCTCATTCCTATACACGCATCCGCCGCCGCCATAAGGCTTATAACATCGCCTACACCCATACGCATATCCATAAGCCTTGAGGGTGTCCTCATACGCCCTGCTATGCTTCTTGAAATAGGCTCGTCCTTTGTTAATTGCATTGGCACAAACACAGTAAAGCAATTATACTTCTCTGCGGCATAATCGCACATTTTTGCAATTGTCTCTTCAAAGGCACTATTTGTATCACGGGTTTTACGCACAGATACCACAAGAATTTTCTTATCTTGGGGTACATCAAATTTATTTAATATTGCCCGTCCCTTTTCCTTACTAAAGTCCTCTATTCCGAATACAGGATCAGCACTTACAATTCTTAGAGGTTTATCTACGCCAAGCCTTTTGAGCAGTTCCCCAGATTCGGGATCACGAAGTGTTATAACGTCCGTCATATTAAGAGTTTTTACCGCTTGTCTTATATTGCTCTCAATTCTTAGCGGTCCTATACCGTTTGAATAGAGCATTACCTTAACACCACGGCGGATTGCAAGCTTAATGACTGAGAGATAGTAAATCAAAGACTTTGTAGAGGTTGCGTCCTGAATTAGTGTTCCGCCTCCTGAAATTAATAAATCCGCTTTATTCATATGCTTTATAAGGCTTATGGGATTTAGTCTGTTTATGGCATTAACACGGTATTTTTTCTTTGTTTCCTTGGGGTTTGCCGAAAGTACTGTTATGTTGGGACTTTCCTTATAGGATTTTATATCGTTTACAATTGCCTTTAGGAGTGCATCGTCTCCGCTGTTTCTAAAGCCGTAATAGCCTGAAATCAGCATTTCTGAACGCTTAGCAAGTGCCCAGTTATATACACGGATTGTATCGTCTGCCATACGCGACACGGAATATTCCCTCTTAATCAGCTCACGTCCGTATTGTGCAAGAGCATCTTTTTCACTCTTTGAAAGCTCAAAGAACCGCTTTATATCATTAAACAGTACGTCCTCGGAGCTTTCTATACAGCCACGGCAACAGAAGTTGGTATCAATTCCCACCTGGAGCTTAGATGAGTCAAAAAGACCGATATAGCCCTCGTTTCCGGCGATTATAACAGGCTTCTCACCTGCCATTGCCTCAAGTGCCGCACGGCTTACGCCTACAAATAAATCAGCAGGTGCAACAAGACGGTTTATATCCGTTCTCGGCCCTGTAAGTATTACGCAATCACGATTAAGCTCTTTGTTTACCCTATCTGATGCGGATTTCACGTTCTGGAAATCGTCACCGCCGCCTACAACAACAACCTTTAAATTATCTGTAAGCTTGTCTATCTTTGGGACTATGTTTATAAGCTGTTTTGCAACAAGGGATCGTGACTCATCAAGTCGGCTTACATATACTATGACAGTATCAGTATCACTAAGTCCAAGCTCTGCCATAATCTCACTCTTGTCGGTATCAGGCGAGAACTTGTCTGTGTCTATGCCGTTTATGGTAACCTGAATATTACCCTCAGGCACGCCGTAGTTATCCATAAGGTATGTTTTTATATCCTCCGATACTGCAACGCACTTTTCGCCCCAGTCGGTTATATATTTGAGTCCCCAGCTTGTAGTAAATACCCAGTGTGCCGTAGTAACAAAGGGGAACTTCATCCTTTTATGGAGCTTGCCTAAAATAAAGGACGGAATCCTTGCGTGGGAATGGACTAAATCTATGTCCTCATCTCGTATAATACGCTTTAAGCGTTTTACGGATTTTATCATATTTATAGGATTTTTATTCTGAAGGGGTACGTTATAATGCTTAATCCCTGCCTCTTTTAGCTCCTTCTCATAAGCACCACCATTTGATGTTACAATAGGATTTATTCCTTTGCGATTGAGCTCCTTTGCAAGCTCTACCACATGGGTTTCCGCACCGCCTATATCAAGCTGCATCAAGGACAGCAAAACATTCAAACCTTGTTTCAAATTATCACCTGCCATACAGTTTTTCTCCAAATGGGTATAATTATCTATTTTTAATTATACTTCATTTTTCTTTATTTATCAATAGGATTTATTCTTTTGTAATGAAATTGAAAAGAACCCTGATTTGCCCAAAATCGCAAATCAGGGTTCTTTCGCCTCTTACTTCAATTCAAATGAAGTACAATCCGTGCATTCAACCATAGTAGGGTTAGATTCGTGTGTACCTACTGCGATTGATGACAAAGAGCAATAATCCTCATTCTTACAATGATTTTTGCACTGTGTCACTGTGCACTTAATGCTCTTATTGGGGTTACAGCTACAACTCATGCTGACGTCCTCCCGTATAATAGAAATGGTCTTGCACAGCAACAGCCATATTT
>CAKSGP010000197.1 GCA_934454745.1 uncultured Clostridia bacterium | reverse complement strand
TTCCTTGTAGTTGTATCCGTCAAGATAAAGTGCTGCCATACCTGCATCAAGTGTAAGTACTATGGGTATAGTTAAAATCGGCAATGATGCACCAGCTATACTCACTGCTATTGCAATAATACTATTCAAAAGCGATACGCCCCAAAGCATAAGCGGCTTTTGATTAAGAATATTAATAGCCTTTCCAAAAATATAAGTAATCAATATTACGCCCCCTTTTCAAAACTGTTACGAACAGTATATCATAATTTTAGTTCATCGTCAATCTAATTATGAATAATTTGTTAACAATTACAACAATTAGTGTCGATATTTGTATATATTGGAAAAGAATCTTCAAATACTGAAAGTTCTTTTTCAATATTATCTCATTATTATATCCGACCTTGCCGGTCCGTTTGATACTATCTTAATCGGGACCTCAAGCTCCTTTTCAATAAATTCGATATAGTTACGGCAATTTTCGGGTAAATCCTCATACTTTGTTATACCTCTGATATCGCTCTTCCATCCCGGTAATACTTTAAGTACAGGCTTCGCCTTTTCGAGCTTTCCTGTTGTGGGGAAATCTCGTATAACCTCGCCGTCAATTTCATAGCCTACGCATACAGGGATTTCATCAAGGTATCCCAGTACGTCAAGAACTGTAAAAGCAACTGCTGTTGTTCCCTGAACACGGCAACCGTAACGTGAAGCTACACAATCAAACCAACCCATACGTCTTGGTCTGCCTGTTGTTGCACCGAATTCACCGCCGTCACCGCCTCTTTTTCTCAGCTCATCTGCTTCCTCGCCGAATATTTCAGATACGAATGCACCTGCACCTACTGCTGATGAATATGCCTTGACAACGGTTATTATTTCCTTTATCTCATAAGGTGGTACACCTGCACCGATTGCACCATATCCTGCAAGAGTAGATGATGATGTTGTCATAGGGTATATACCAAAATCAGGATCCTTTAGTGAGCCAAGCTGTCCCTCTAAAAGAATTGTCTTACCTGATTTTACTGCTTCGTGCATAAACTTAACCGAGTCTATAACATACGGCTTTATAAGTTCTGCATAATGCTTACAGGTTTTATAAATCTCATCTACGTCCAAAAGCGGTTTATGGTAAACGTGCTCAAGCATAAGGTTTTTAACCTCAAGCACATTTTTAATTTTCTCCTTAAGTCTATCCTCTTCAAACAACTCCCATACCTGAAAGCCTATCTTTGCAAACTTATCCGAGAAGAAAGGTGCTATACCTGACTTTGTTGAGCCGAACTGACGGTCTGAAAGTCTTTCCTCCTCATAACTATCAAACAGCTTATGATACGGCATAAGAACCTGTGCTCTTTCCGATACTACAATATTCGGACAGGGAACACCTTTTGATACTACTTCCTCTATTTCATTTACAAGCTGTTCTATATCAAGTGCAACCCCGTTGCCAATCATATTAGTAACATTCGGATTGAAAGAACCTGACGGAAGAAGGTGCAACGCAAATTTACCATAATCATTTACAATCGTATGACCGGCATTTGCTCCGCCCTGGAATCGTACTACAATATCAGCATCAGCTGCAAGCATATCGGTTATTTTGCCTTTACCCTCATCGCCCCAGCAAGCTCCTACTACTGCTTTAACCATTGAATTTTACCCCTCTCTTAAATCAAACGTTAATTTCTACCTCTACACCGAGTAAATCCTTATTTTCATCAAGGATCGGCTTAACTACGTCATTTATAAAATCATCAACCTGCTGTGGTGAACGACCCACGAAGTTTTCAGGCTTCATAACAGCGTTGATTTCATCAAGTGAAAGTCCGAAGGAACTGTCATTTGCAATAAGCTCTGCAAGATTGTTTTCCTTACCGTGAATTTTCACGTTTGCACCTGCTTCAATTGAATACTGACGTATTTTTTCGTGAAGCTCCTGACGGTCACCGCCTTTTTTTACAGCGTCCATCATTATATTTTCTGATGCCATAAACGGAATTTCAGCCATAAACTGCTTTGTTATTACCTTGTCATAAACAACAAGACCATCTACAACGTTAATGTACAGGTTCAATATTGCATCTACTGCCAAGAACGCCTCAGGAACACTTATACGCTTATTTGCACTGTCATCAAGTGTTCTTTCAAACCACTGGGTTGAGGCTGTTATTGCCGGGTTTAGAGCGTCAATAATTACGTATCTTGCAAGTGAGCCTATACGCTCTGAACGCATAGGATTACGCTTATACGCCATAGCAGATGAACCTATCTGTGATTTTTCAAAGGGCTCCTCTATTTGCTTTAAATGCTGGAGCAATCTTATATCATTGGAGAACTTATATGCACTCTGTGCAATTGAGCTTAACACGTTAAGCATCTGTGTATCAAGCTTTCTCGGATACGTCTGACCGCTTACTGCAAATGTTGTTTTATATCCCATTTTAGTGGCAATCTTTTCATCAAGTGCCTTACACTTGCTGTGATCACCGTCAAACAGCTCCATAAAGCTTGCCTGTGTACCTGTTGTACCCTTACAGCCAAGAAGTTTAGCCTTGCTAAGCTGATAGTTTACGTCCTCAAGATCCATTACAAGGTCTTCAAGCCAAAGGGTTGCACGCTTTCCCACGGTTGTGGGCTGTGCCGGCTGAAAATGGGTGAATGCAAGACAGGGCAGATGTTTGTATTCCTCTGCAAATTTTGAAAGCTCGCCTATAAGTGAAACAAGCTTTTTCTTTATCAGCTGCATAGCCTCTGTCATTATGATAATGTCTGTGTTATCTCCTACATAACAGCTTGTAGCACCAAGGTGTATTATAGGCTTTGCCGCAGGACATTGCGCACCAAAGGCATACACGTGTGACATTACATCGTGACGCACCTCTTTTTCTCTCGCCTTTGCAACATCATAATTGATGTCGTAGATATGTTCTTTCATTTGGTTAATCTGTTCATCTGTTATATTAAGACCCAGCTCCTTTTCGCTTTCTGCGAGCGCTATCCACAGTTTACGCCAAGTGGAAAACTTTTTGTCGGGCGAGAATATATACTGCATCTCTTTTGATGCATATCTCGAATTTAAGGGACTTTCGTACGTATCTGTTGCCATATTATAAGCTTCTCCTTCGTAATTTTTATAAAATACAGCGCACGTATCACAATAATACGCCTTGTATATTATATAATAAAATACGCATAAAATCAAGGAAAATTTAAAAAGTTCTTTACGAATATAAATATTTATGCTAAAATAACTATAATAACTGAAAAAAAGCGTTATTATTTGTAACAAAGGAGAACATCTATGATATATAGCGAGGATATAAACAAGGTTTGCGGACTATGTGTATATGCACAGGCTATTACAAACTGTGAGAATGAAATGCACTGTACTCTTTATAAAAAAAATATGCCTATTAATAATGGTGAATGTAAAAAGTTCAAATACGATATTTTTAAAAAGCCCGTCAGACGTAAACGCCGTCTTAAAACGGATTTTTC
>CAKSGP010000196.1 GCA_934454745.1 uncultured Clostridia bacterium | reverse complement strand
CTTATAAGCACCTTACCGCCGGTAGGAAGTTTTATCTGTGTAGCCTCCTGTGCCTTGGCAAATGCCTCGCCAAAGCTTTCAGCCATACCCAAAACCTCACCTGTTGAACGCATTTCAGGTCCTAATACAGGGTCAACCTCCTGGAACATATTGAACGGGAATACTGCTTCTTTTACGCCGTAGTGACCTATATTTCTGTCCTCTAAATCAGCTACCGGTGACGGTCTGCCTGTCAGCGGTGACGTTATAATATCAGTTGCAAGAGGTACCATACGGATATCACATACCTTTGATACAAGAGGTACTGTTCTTGATGCTCTCGGGTTAGCCTCTAACACGTAAACTGTGCCGTCCTCAATCGCATATTGCATATTCATAAGACCGCGGACGTTCATTTCCCTTGCAATACGCTTTGTATAATCCTTGATTGTAGCAACGTGCTCAGGCGATATGTTCATTGACGGCAAGATACAAGCCGAGTCGCCCGAATGTATTCCTGCAAG
Source organism: uncultured Clostridia bacterium (assembly GCA_934454745.1). Lineage (GTDB taxonomy): Bacteria > Bacillota > Clostridia > UBA1381 > UBA1381 > Ornithomonoglobus. Next base: position 2,986 of record CAKSGP010000196.1, on the reverse strand, counting down.
CTCGATATGCTCCATTACTGCCGGTACAAATACGTTTGTACCGTCACTTATTGCGTCCGCTTCACACTCTGTTGCGTGACCTAAGAATCTGTCAATAAGAATCGGTCTGTCAGGTGTTACGCCTACTGCCGCACTCATATAGATACGCAGGCTTTCCTCGTCGTGCACAACCTCCATACCGCGTCCGCCCAATACGTATGAGGGACGAACCATAACAGGATATCCGATTTTATTTGCAATCTCTATTGCCTCGTCTATATTTACTGCCATTCCCGATTCAGGCATGGGAATGTCAAGCTTATCCATCATTGCACGGAACAAATCTCTGTCCTCTGCAAGGTCAATTGTTTCGGGTGTTGTTCCTAAAATATTAACACCGTTCTTTTTAAGGTCAGCCGCAAGGTTAAGAGGTGTCTGTCCGCCAAACTGCGCGATTACACCCACAGGCTTTTCCTTATCGTGAATACTTAAAACGTCCTCAAGAGTCAATGGTTCAAAGTAAAGCTTATCAGATGTATCGTAGTCTGTTGAAACAGTTTCAGGGTTACAGTTTACAATTATAGTTTCAAAACCAAGCTTCTTAAGTGCCTTTGCCGCATGTACACAGCAATAGTCAAACTCTATTCCCTGTCCTATTCTGTTCGGACCGCCGCCAAGAATCATAATTTTCGGCTTGTCTGTATTTACAGGTGATTTATCCTCAATGTTATATGATGAATAATAGTATGCAGAATCCGGTGTACTGCTTACGTGAACACCCTCCCATGCTTCTTTTATACCTGCATCAAGACGTGCGTTTCTTATTTGGGTTTCTGTTACATCAAGCAGTCCGCTTAAGTATCTGTCTGAGAAGCCGTCCTGCTTTGCAGTTTTAAGAACCTCTGTGGGAGGCACACTGCCCTTATACGCTTTTAGTGCTTCCTCTTCAAGAACAAGCTCCTTCATCTGCTCGATGAAGTACGGCTTAATCTTTGTAAGCGCCTCAAGCTCCTCAACTGTTGCACCCTTTCTTAATGCCTCGTACATTACAAACTGACGTTCACTTGTTGCAGTGTTAAGCATTAAAAGAAGCTCGTCCTTTGTCTTTTCAGCAAAATCCTTTGCACCGCCAAGTCCGTATCTGCCTGTTTCAAGAGAACGGATAGCTTTCTGGAATGCCTCTTTATATGTCTTACCGATACTCATAACCTCGCCTACGGCACGCATCTGTGTGCCAAGCTTATCCTGAGCACCCTTAAACTTCTCAAATGCCCAACGTGCAAATTTAATTACTACATAGTCACCATCAGGATAGTACTTGTCAAGAGTACCGTATTTTCCGCAAGGAATATCAGAAAGGTCATAGCCTGCTGCAAGCATAGCTGATACGTAAGCTATAGGGAAACCTGTTGCTTTTGATGCCAACGCAGATGAACGTGATGTTCTTGGGTTGATTTCAATTACGATTATACGTCCGTCTTTGGGGTTGCGTCCGAACTGTACGATTGTTCCGCCGATAACCTCGATTGCCTCAACAATCTTGTATGCCTGACGCTGAAGCTCCTTCTGTACGTCCTCTGAAATTGTAAGCATAGGTGCTGAGCAGAATGAGTCACCTGTATGAACACCCAACGGGTCGATGTTTTCAATGAAACATACTGTTATCATATTGTTCTTTGAGTCACGGACAACTTCAAGTTCAAGCTCTTCCCAGCCTAAAATTGATTCCTCAACAAGAACCTGACCGACAAGACTTGCCTGCAAGCCTCTTTCACAGACTGTCTTTAGTTCCTCTGTATTGTATACAAGTCCGCCACCTGCACCGCCCATTGTATATGCAGGGCGAAGTACTACCGGGTAGCCAAGCTCATCAGCAATAGCCAATGCTTCATCAACAGTGTATGCAACCTCACTTCGAGCCATCTGTATCCCTAGAGATTCCATTGTCTTTTTGAATTCAATTCTGTCCTCGCCACGGTCAATTGCATCAACCTGAACACCTATTACCTTAACGTTGTACTTATCAAGCACTCCTGATTTTGCAAGCTCTGAACATAAGTTAAGTCCTGACTGACCGCCAAGGTTAGGCAACAGTGCATCCGGACGTTCCTTTTCAATAATCTGTGTTAAACGCTCTACATTAAGCGGTTCTATATATGTTACGTCCGCAGTTTCAGGGTCTGTCATAATAGTAGCAGGGTTTGAGTTTACCAATACTATTTCATAACCAAGCTTTTTAAGTGCTTTACACGCCTGTGTACCTGAATAGTCGAACTCGCAAGCCTGACCGATTATGATCGGACCTGAACCGATTATCAGCACTTTATTGATGTCTTCTAGTTTCTTCATACACTATTGTCTCCTTCGTTTATTCTCTTTAAATAAATCTTACTTAAAAATATCCTAACTAATAGTATCTAATATTTTTACAATTTTGTCAAGTGTTTTTTCATATTTGTTATATGTTTTTATGCTATATTTATAAATTTAAAGGCAATCAGAAGGAATATGAATATACAAATCATCATAATATACATTATTTTGTTCGGAGTTTTCATATACCAGGCACTGCGTAATATTTCATATGTGATTACGACACTCCCGATAAGTCCGCATATTAAAAGCAAGATAAACGTTGTTTGCGAAAATAAGCCCAACACAACACTGAATACGCCCAAAATTGAGATAGGCATAGCCACAAAGGCAAACCGTTTTACAAATTCACGATAAGGAGAAAACTGACGTATTATCCATTTGTTTACTGCAAAGAATATGCCTGAATATAAGAAAAATACTGCCGTCCCGCTTAAGGCTCCCGAAAATGCGGCAAGTACCCAGCCTTTTATAACTTCATAGCCTGCCATACCTTTAAAGCCCATGGCATTACCTAAAAAACTTATAGGCCCTCTTACTGAACCCGTTATAACTGAAAATGCACATAGTCCTGCAACAATTCCCTCTACCGCCACAAGAATTAAAATCGTTGCCCAGTTCATCTCCCCCGGAT
>CAKSGP010000195.1 GCA_934454745.1 uncultured Clostridia bacterium | reverse complement strand
CAAATTAAAAAAATAAGCGTTGTAGTCATCTACAACACCTATTTTGTGGCGATCCGGATGGGGTTCGAACCCACGACCTCTAGCGTGACAGGCTAGCGTTCTAACCAACTGAACTACCGGACCATATTAAGCATTACAACCGAGCCTAACTCAGTCATAACACCTAACTATTGGAGGCGCCACCCAGATTTGAACTGGGGAATAAAGGTTTTGCAGACCTCTGCCTTACCACTTGGCTATGGCGCCATATTAAGTTTTAGTAAACAAAAGACGCTTTACGCGTCCTCTGTCTACTTTATGGAGCGGAAGACGAGATTCGAACTCGCGACGTTCACCTTGGCAAGGTGACGCTCTACCACTGAGCCACTCCCGCATAAATTGTTGTACCTTAACAACATTTGATATTATATCATAGACTTATTTATTTGTCAATACCTTTTTTAAAAAATTTCAAAAAAAAACACACCCAATATTGTTATGCTGTTAGGTGTGTATTAATTACGTTATTTTGAAGTTGAACCGAAACCGCCGTTTCTAACGCCGTCAGTATCATCATCAAGTGTTATTCCGTATTCTACAAAAATACCCTGACAGAATCCGTCACCGGCTTTTAGTGATACGGTCTTATTTTCGTTTGAGTCGTTTGTTATACGGCAGAAAATATGGCCTTCGTTATCGCTGTAATAATAATCGCTGTCAATTATCCCTACGGTATTATTAAGCTGTAATCTGAACTTAAATCCCAATCCGCTTCGTGGATAAAGCTTAAGCACCCAGCCGTTTTCAATCCACGCACGTACTCCTGTCGGTATCTTAACCGTTTCCCCGGGGGCAAGAGTTATATCACAGGGCGTAAAAAAGTCATAGCCGGCAGAGCCTGTTGTGGCACGTTTTGGAAGCTTTATGTTGTCGTATATAGTATGTATATCTGCAATATCCCCAAATTCTGCTGAAAATGCGGATTCAAAGTTCTCGTAGCTTACTTTTCCAAATTTAGCAATCTTTTTCATATATGTACCTCTTTAAAATTATATTATACCTGTATTATACTATAAAATCCCTTGAAAATCAAGATTTTTCATACATATAGAAAAAATAAGGTTTTTATTGATTTTTTAATAATAATATGATATAATTCACTATATAGATTTTACAGATATAAGGATGTATAAAAATGAGCGAGCTTATAACAAAATGTCAATCTGCAAAGACTGCGGCTCAAAAGCTTTTAAGCGTTTCTACCATAGAGAAAAATAACGCACTTAATGCCATAGCCAAAGCATTGACAGATAATATTGATATAATTATTGAAGCGAACAAAAAAGATATAGAAAATGCAAGGAAAAATGGTACCCGTGAGGCAATGATAGACCGCCTTACCCTTACGTCGGAGAGAATTTGTGCAATAGCTGATGGCGTAAGAGAAGTAGCAACACTTAATGATCCCATAGGTGAGGTTATAAATATGACTAAACGCCCTAATGGTCTTATGATAGGAAAAAAGCGTGTACCTATGGGAGTTATCGGAATTATATATGAAGCACGTCCGAATGTTACGGTAGATGCGGCAGTGCTATGCCTTAAAACTTCAAATGCCTGCATTTTAAGGGGCGGGAGCGAGGCGATAAATTCAAATAAGGAGCTAATGCGTATTATGCAGGAGGCGGCATATTCCTGCGGTATTCCCAATGGCACACTTAACATTATTGAGGATACATCACGTGAGGTTGCAACAGCGCTTATGAGGATGAACGGATACATAGATATGCTTATTCCAAGAGGCGGTAAGGGACTTATAAAGAGTGTTGTAGAAAATGCAACGGTTCCAGTTGTTGAAACTGCGGCAGGGAATTGCCATATATATGTTGATGAGTTTGCAAATCTTGAAATGGCATCGGATATTGTTATGAACGCAAAGGTACAGCGTCCTTCAGTATGCAATGCAGTTGAAACGTTGCTTATAGACGAAAAGATTGCCGAAAAGTTTGTACCTGTTATATTTGACAATCTTATTAATGCAGGGGTTGAAATCCGTGCAGACGAAAAATCACAAAAGCTGTATTCTAAAAGTGTAAGCACTGCAACAGAGGAGGATTACTATACTGAATATAACGATTATATAATTGCAATAAAGGTTGTTGACGGTGTTTGTGAGGCAATAGAACATATAAATAAATATAACACAAAACATTCTGAGTCAATTGTAACTGAAAACTATACTAATTCTCAGAAATTCTTAAACGAAGTTGATGCGGCGGCGGTTTACGTAAATGCCTCAACACGATTTACAGATGGTTTCCAATTCGGATTTGGAGCAGAAATCGGTATAAGTACACAGAAAATGCACGCAAGAGGTCCTATGGGACTTGAAGCTTTAACATCTGTTAAGTACATAATATATGGTTCAGGGCAGGTACGAAGCTGAATTTACCTATTGTGATTTTGGGCCTGAAAGGAATGATTTTAATGAGAATTATTGTTGCAACAAAGAATGAAAATAAAATCCGTGAAATATCGGAGATGCTATCACCCTTAGGTTTTGAAGTTATATCCCAGACCGATGCGGGAATAGATATTGATGTTGAGGAAACAGGTGATACTTTTTTAAAGAATGCCTTAATAAAAGCGAGAGCTGTTTCTCTTGTGTGTGACGACTATGTTCTTGCAGATGATTCCGGCTTATGCGTTGATGCACTGGACGGAAAACCTGGGGTTTACAGTGCCCGTTATGCGGGCGAGGGAGCAACGGATTTAGAGAAAATAGAAAAGTTGCTCAATGAGTTATGCGATGAAACTAACAGAAGTGCAAAGTTTGTCACAAGTATGGCGTTTATCACACCTGAGGGCAAAGAAATTACAACAAGCGGCGAGGTGTGCGGCAGGATTTTAAAAGAACCATCAGGAGATAACGGATTTGGATACGATCCTATATTTTACAGCGATGAGCTTGAAAAAACCTTTGCCGAGGCAACACCTGATGAAAAGAACAGTGTATCTCACAGAGGCCGTGCGTTAAAAGCACTTTATAATATACTTTCTGAGGAGGAAAATTAACAAATGGACGTGTTTTTGGAAAAGCTTGTAAAGAAAAGACGGGACGGGAAGGATTATGCTATCCTTATAGCGTTAGTTTTATGTGGACTTGCCATCACTTTATTTCTTTTCCTCTTTTTAATGTATCTATTTACAATCCTTGCTGAATTCGGACAAATTGCCGGCAGTATCGGAATGCTTATAATTGCGGCTGTATGGTAAGGAGTTTATTTAATATATAATTCAAGGAGTATTGAATACGAATATATTGTTATTAACAGTAATCTGGATATTGATAAGGTAATGGCGAAAAAACGCCGTAAGAATGTTTTTTCTTTAGATATTAAAGATGCTGAAATTATGGCGTGCGTCGATGATGAAGATAACAACTATGTGTTTAAAAATCTTGATACGGGTGTAAAGGTACTCAATTTGAGTGCCGATAACCCGAATATGTAC
>CAKSGP010000194.1 GCA_934454745.1 uncultured Clostridia bacterium | reverse complement strand
CCTTTTTTTCCTGCACCATTTTCTACCAACCATCCATTAAGTATATCTAAACTTGAAATTTTGCTTGATGGAACCTCTAATAATACAGCATTTTTATTTCCCCAATAGAAATAATACCAAGTTTCATCAGAACCTTGCGCAAGAACAGAAGTGTGACCATTTATATATACCGAACGGGTACTTGTTGTTAGTACAATAGCATCTAACCCTAACGGATCAATTTTATTTACCGGATTGCTATCACAATACGCATACCAATTACTGCCGTCTTTTATGGGATCTTGGGATATAAACCGTCCTGTGTTCGGGTCATAATATCTGTACTATCTCAATGGTTTTTAACAAATATATATTTCAAATTTCGTTGTTACGGTTTTTCATCAATATCCGTTACAAGCCACCTGTTGCCGGATTTTTTTAAATACCATTTCGAGAATATATTTGTCGAACCTGTAATTACATCTCCGGTTACATCATACATAATATAACTGTATTTGACATACATCACACCTTTATTTGAGTTGTGCAAAACGAATATTCGGCGTATTTTGGAGTTTGTTTCCTTGTATGTTACACTAGCAAAAGAGGGAACCTTATATCTTTCGAGTTCTCCGTATGAGTTGCTTTCATCCAAATCGTTATTTACAACATCATAAAAATCATTGATAACGGAATTTGTGGTAAATAGCATCGCTGAATAGCTCCCTAAAATTATAAGCAAAAATAATATAAGTAATTTTTTATACATATTGATTATTCCTCTATTCAATATAACCCTTTTTAGCGTCATCCCTTATTCTTATAATAAAAACCATTTTATCTTTTAAATAAGGTGTCAACTCGCGTTCAAAACGTTCTGATGTGTGACCGGCAAAATATATTTTACCGTTTTCAATTTTGCTGATAATTGTTGCGTGATATATCTTTCTGTCAGATTTATCCGCAAAATACATTAAATCACCAATTTGAATGTTATTATTCTTTATATTATATTTCATTCCTTTTTCTGACCAGAGCTGCAATACCTCGCCATCAATGAAACCGTGATAAGGATTCGAGAAATATTTAAACTGCTCCTCAGCCAATCGCCACGATTCAGATACATTCCATTCATACTTGTAGTTGTTATGTAAAAGTCCCTTAATATTAAATCCTTCAATCTCATCTTCTTTGTATGAATGCCAATTGTTTTTCATTTCTATTTCTCCGGCATACAAACATTGTGATACAAAGTTTGCACAATCTGTTCTATAACTATAGTATTCCTTGTTTCTGCCATTCCACCACTCTTTTATATATTCTTTGACTTTTTTTCTGTCATATAATCCACTCGGATCAATTTTATTTACCGGATTGCTGTCACAATACGCATACCAATTATCGCCGTCTTTTATGGGGTCCTCGGATATAAACCGTCCTGTTTGCGTGTCATAATATCTGTTGCGAAGGTATACGAATCCCGTTTCCGAATCGGTGTACTCCCCGCAATATCCGAACGGCGAAAGCGGCGAAACACTGCCCGCACCGTATGCGTCATACGCATTCTGCGCCAGGACCTCATTCTGCGCATTGGTAAGCGCACTCACGCTGCCGTGGGTATCGTAATGATAATATTTTCCGTCGCTGTCCGACAAAAGCTTATCCCCACGAACATACGTTTTTAATTCCGCACCTGTTTTTTCGCCTATAATATCGGTGCCGTCATACAAAAATTCCGTCGTTGTTCCGTTCACGGTTTTGGATGTTCTTAAGTTGTTTCCGTCATATGTATATGCTGTTTCTGCGCCGTTTATGTTTGCCGAAACAGGCATATCGAGTGCGTTAAACGTATATCTTGTCAATTCCTTTACGAACAACATCAGAACGTGTTATTTTAAGCACTTCTGCACACTCTTTCAGTTTCGCAATTGATGAATCATCAAGGCGAACACGAAACATCGTATGTTTGGAATCTTCCGAAACAGGCCGACCAATTTTCTTTTGCGACATGTTCCATCTCCTTCCTGTCGCCACGATAATTATATTATAGTAGCGACAAGAAATCAAGTATTTTTTGATAAAATTATTATAAAAAAGAGAGGCAGGCAAATACCCACCTCTCAAGCAAGAATTTAATCGTATTTACTTGAAATTGTTTTGAATTGGAGGGCTATACTGAATGTCAATAATTTTTAGTTTGCATTTTTCCCACACCTCTTCTTTTGGAATAGAACACCCTGTCTGAACTCCATTTTCCCATTGAGTGTAGCCAAGATATCTATCATCCATCATCTTTTTTTCGTATTCCTCCTTGCTTTCATATCTTAAATCACCCATATAGTAGTCAGGTTGTCCATATGATACAGAAATTTCAAATGGAATTTCCGTATTTTCAACATGTAATAGAGTTAATCGTTCATTTCCACTTTTAAGATATGCTTTCCACTTTCGGTATTTTCCTGCGCTACCCAGATTTTCAAATCCATCAAATTCGCATATTACCGTGTCCTCTATTACTTTTATTTCTCCGTTAATTTCACAGGTAACTTTAATCGGAAACTCCCCATACGTTATTTCTGGCACCGGTGGATTGGAGTTAAACATAAATATAGCACCACTTAGCACAAATAAATAGAACGCCCCAACCAATATGATTACAGATAAAATCACAATCCCGATTATCAAAAATATCTTCCCTTTCATTTAATATCCGGCCTCCTTTAATGCGGCCTTTACAGCCCACATATGATGGTTGTCAGTTCTTTGACCCCAAGCCGCAAAAGTCCACGGCTCTATTGCAACCTGAGTTGGTAATTTTACAGTAGTCCCCATGCTTGGATTTCCAAACTTATCATTCAGTATTTCTCCCTCAACCACATAATGCGTCATTGTTCCAGTATATGATTTTCTTGTGTTTTTTGTCTCAGAATAAACAGCCAAGTTAGCTTTCGCCGGATTAAATGTAATAGCGTTCCGGTTAGTAGCAACAGCATTTGCCATTGCTTCACCTCCACCTTTTGAATGCCCGACAAATGTAATCTCTTGGTTTGCATGACTATCAGAAAACCACTTTGCAGTATCAAGAGATAATTTCATATCTCCCGAACCTCCAAGAGGCTGTAACAAATTATCATCCCAGTCATTTACAGCACTTGTGCCTTTGTTTACGAGAACATATTCGGAAGGATTCCTCCAATCATCCCCATCTCTAATATATACGCCCATTTTAAAACTGCCTTTACTATAAACATCAATCAATCGCCAACCTGCTACCGTTCGTAAAGCTTTATTGCCAGCTGGATCATTCGCATCACTCAATGGAATATCTTTATAAATATGGTCTGCCATCTCAGCAGCTTCCATTGCTGTAGGTGCTAATCCTAAGGCATCAATAAAGTTGATTGGGTTATTATTACAATAAATATACCAATTACTGCCGTCTTTGATGGGGTCCTCGGATATAAACCGCCCTGTTTGCGTGTCATAATATCTGTTGCGAAGGTATACGAATCCCGTTTCCGA
>CAKSGP010000193.1 GCA_934454745.1 uncultured Clostridia bacterium | reverse complement strand
GGCGTGACCTCCGCCGATAACGACAACATCGTACTTACCTAAAATCATTTATTCCTCTTCCTTTTTATCCTCATTTTTTAAAGTTTTTTCTATGTTCTTTGCTATAACACGTGATGAGTAAAATTCAAACGGATACCTTGAAAACATTAGTCCGACAACAAGATATATAATAACTCCCGGTATTCCCAAGAAATACCATATAAGTACCCACACACTGCCGGCAATAAATCCAAGCAGAACACACATAGGGAGCTTTGCAATAGTCATCATAACAGAATATTTAATGACATCTATGAACTTACATTCGTATGTAATCATTATCTGGTAAATAAAAATGTGTGATATTGCATACACAACAAATACTATTAATATGAAAAACCTTAAAAACATCGAAATGGTATCATTTCCTGATCCATAAAATACAATAGCATTCATGGAAATAAATATTACCGCAATATCAACAATAAAGAGTAGTATTGAATATTTCAGATTATCCTTAATCGCATCCCAGCCATCGCTTGCTATATATACGTGTTCACTTCTGGTAAAGGAACGTGTCACATAAGCATACGCCGCAGATGCAGGTCCTGAACCGCAGAAAGTAAATATAAACCCTGCAAAAAAAATATCCATCAGTATCTGCATTTTTGCACTGTCAATTAGTTCTGCCGGAACAAATACAATCCTCAAAAAAGGTGCAACAAAAAGCAAAATTATTGCAATGAAAGGCAAGCTTTCGAGGGAAAACAAACAATTCGCTTTTATAATATCGAAAAACTTACGTCCCAAAAGCTCTGAATACAGAAATATACCCTTCTTTTTCGGTGCATCCTTTTCAACACCCGGGCCTTCCTTTAAATATCTGTTAAAAATACCCATTAATAGAATTACTCCTTATTCTTTTTACATTTATTCACTATAAGCCCTACTATAAATCCCAGACATACACAATCCAATATAACACCTGCTAAAGCAAACCAATTCATAACCAATTTCTCCCTTTCTGTTTAGAACCTGAAATCCCTATCTCCATTTTCGATTTTTTTGAGATTTTCTTTTGTGATATTGCGTACCTTTTCATTAGGTATATTCATAAGTTCTTTTTCAATAAGCTCATTGCCGTGCTCACGCGTTGCATCTGATGCATAGTCAATAAGATACTCTTTAAGGGTCATAATAGCATTAGGCTGACAGCAGTTTCCGATAGCACCTGATTTTGCAAGTGACATAAATCTGTCCCCTGTTCTGCCCTCGCGGTAGCACGCTGTACAGAATGACGGGATATATCCCATTCTGATAAGCCAATCTGCAACCTCATCAAGTGTTCGTGTATCACTTCTGTCAAATTGAGAAGTATTCTCCACTTCCTTATCTGGCTCTGCGTACCCGCCTACTGATGTCAGGGAAGCACCTGAAATCTGCGAAATTCCAAGCTCAAGTGCCACACGTCGGTTCTCCTCGCTCTCACGTGTTGATACAATCATGCCTGTATAAGGTACTGCAAGTCTGATTATTGCTACAATTTTTTGCCATATAGCATCAGGCAAAGCATTTGTAAATTCGTTAACGTCTATATCCTCTGCCGGGCAAATTCTCGGAACACTAATTGTATGAGGTCCTACACCGAACACAGCCTCAAGATGCTCTGCGTGCATCAATAAACCGCAAAGCTCATAAGCATATGTACTAAGACCGAATAAAACACCAAGTCCCACATCATCTATACCGCCCTGCATTGCTCTGTCCATAGCCTCTGTGTGATACGCATAGTCACTCTTAGGTCCCGCCGGATGGAGCTCTTCATAATTTTTGCGGTTATACGTTTCCTGAAACAAGATATATGTTCCTATTCCGGCATCCTTTAATTTTTTATAGTTTTCTACCGTTGTTGCGGCAATGTTTACATTTACACGTCTTATTGCACCATTTTTATGTTTTATGGAATAGATAGTCTTAATGCATTCCAGAATATACTCAAGAGGGTTATTTACCGGATCCTCACCCGCTTCAATTGCAAGACGCTTATGTCCCATATCCTGAAGTGCAATGGTTTCCGCCTTCACTTCCTCCTGAGTCAACTTTTTTCTGCACATAGTCTTATTTTTTACGTGATACGGACAGTAAACGCAAGAATTAATGCAATAGTTTGATAAATAAAGAGGTGCAAAGAAAACTATTCTGTTTCCGTAGATACGCTGTTTGATTTTCTTTGCAAGAGCATACATTTTCTCATTTAGTTCCTTGTCCTGACACGCTAAAAGCACCGATGCTTCACGGTGTGTAAGTCCTTTACATTCCGCCGCCTTTTCTATTATACTCTCTATAAGCTCTTTATTATCTTTATTCTCCTCGGCATACGACAGCGTATCTAAAATTTCACTATCGTCTATAAATTCATCTGCCTTCATCGATGCTCTGTTATACATAACTATGATTATCCTTTCTAAAAAAATTTACGCAATATAGTATTTTGCTTTATATTCCTCGTACATCATACCAAACTCTTCGATACCGCCTGATTTAAGAGTGTTAAGATATTCATGTGTTTCCATAGAATCGTGTGTTATTTCAATCAGACACGCTGCTATATTTGAGCAGTGGTCTGATATTCTTTCAAGACAAGTAAGAAGGTCTGAAAGTATAAAACCAAGCTCCATTGTACATTCACCCTGTCTGAGTCTTGCAATATGACCATTCTTTATTTTTCTCTTTAGCCTGTCAACTACCTGTTCAAGCGGCTCGACACGTTTTGCAAGCTCTGCATCATCATTTATTAATGCAGTTGTGGTGATTTCAAGAATTTCCGTAACAGCCGCTGTAATAATAGATAAATCCTTCTTTGCCTTATCCGAAAAATCAAGAGACTTATCTGATATTTCTTTACCGGCTTTAGCAATACTTAATGCGTGGTCCGATATTCTTTCAATATCACCTATACTGTGCAACAACTCTGTTACTTGCTTACTGTCATTTGCAGACATCTGAGTTGCTGCAATCTTTACAAGATACGTGCTTGTTTTATCCTCATACTTGTCCACAGTGCCTTCAAGCTCTTCAATTTCAGCAAACTTGTCCTTATCAAAGTTTTCAATAAGCTTTGTAGCCTCAGTAAATGATTTGATTGAAAGCATTGCCATATTTCCAACAAGGTCCTTACATTTCTCAACAGCAAATGCAGGAATTGAAAGAAATCTTTCATCAAGCATATCGAAAACATCTGCCTTGTGTTCCTTTTCCTTGCCCCTAATAGTCTTAACTGCAAGGTTCTCTATAAATGAACAGAACGGAACAAGTATAATTGTTGATATTATATTAAACAGAGTATGAATCATTGCAACATTCATAGCCGTAGCGCGCTGGGACATAAATTCAAAGCCTATGAAATGGTTCATAAGGTAAAATATCCCGCAAACAACTACTACACCTATCATTTTAATATATAAGCAAGACAGTTTCTACCACAATTCAAATTAATTAAGTCAGAATAAAATTCATCGCCATAATTA
>CAKSGP010000192.1 GCA_934454745.1 uncultured Clostridia bacterium | reverse complement strand
CCAAAGATATTAAAAAGAATACCGATGAGAAAAACCATAATCCAAATACCTTGTTCTTAAACGGATATATCTGTAAGCCGCCTATTTACAGGACTACGCCTTTCGGACGTGAGATTACGGATTTACTCATTGCTGTAAACAGAAGCTATAATAAATCTGATTACATACCTGTTATTGCCTGGGGCAGAAATGCACGTTATGCACAAACTCTAAACGTAGGCGATAATGTACGTGTATGGGGCAGAATTCAGTCACGAAACTACCAGAAGCGAATAAGCGAAGATGAAGTTATAACAAAAACAGCTTATGAAGTATCGGTAAACAGAATGGAGCTTGCCCATAACGAAGAAGAAGTGTCTCAAAGCTGAGGCACTTCTTCTTTTATATATTGCCGTCCTGAATAATCCACCGTATAATTTTCTTTATATATAAGATCGCTTATATTAACGAGTGTATAATTAACCTTAAGTCCCTTTATTATATCAGGCAACGCTTTGGCAGTAAGTTCTGTTCCATTATGTAAAAGTATAATATCCCCTGATTTTGTTTTAGGTACCACACGGTTATATATTTTCTCTTGTGTCGTATCTATATAGTCAAGTCCGTCTACCGACCATTGTACACAGGCTCTGCCGCTGTTTTCTATGGTGCGTACAGCCGTATTGTTGTACGCTCCTGATGGAACACGTGCCGCATAAGGCTTTACCCCTATTGAACGCATTATTGCCTTATCACATTTTTCCATATCCTCCAATATTTCATTTTCTGACATTTTTGTATAATCATCGTGATTATATGAATGTATTCCAATCTCAAACCCGCTTCGATAAAGTTTATTCACCGAATCAGGATAATCCTCCGCCCACTTGCCTGTAACAAAAAATGTTGCATTACAATCATTTGCCTTAAGGATTGATACAATCTGGTCGATATCATCATCATTCCAGGCACAGTCAAAAGTAAGTGCAACCCTATTGTCCGAACGCTCGACACTGTAAATGGGGATTTCACGCTCTCCTGTAAGAAAAGTCATAACAGCACGTCCCGATGTAAGGCATAGCGTAACGGCGGCGGCTATAACAATTAAAAAAAATATTATTTGTTTTTTGTTAATAACAATAAAACGCATATAATTACCTCCTTAGTATAATTACAGTAATTATATGCGTTCATTTTTAATTTAAGAACATAATTTATATGACCAATTTCGACTTACAAAAGCCACGTTGGCATATCGTTTCTTTTTTTCGGTATAGGCTTTATTTCAGGTTCAGGCTCAGGTTGTGCAGGTTTATTTTCTACGGGCTTTTCCGTTTTCTTAGCACGAACTGCCTTTGACTCAAATGGATTTTTCACTTTTTTTCCGTCTATGTAATCAATACACTGCTTTTCAAATTCCGAATTTTCAACAGGCAAACTTTTAAATCGGTCCGCAAAAACCTTGCCCTGAACGTCCCTATCCTTGTTGTATGCTCTTGCGAATTTAATAAGCACAGGCTTTAAATCCATTGATATTCCTTTATCGCTCTCTTTTGCAAAAATCACTACACTGTCTGCAAAAAAGCGTATACCAAGCATATTTTTGCCTAAATACTCCTTAGCTGTTTCAGAAAACAAATCCTTTGATTTTTTTGAACGGAAAATTGAATCCTCAATTCCTCTTAACAATATTATGTATTTTCCCGTACTGCTTTTAACCCTTGCTTTTCTTGCCATATCCCTAATCCTCCTCTTTTAAATTTTCGTTATATCAGGTTTAATATATTATAATTGTACCACATTTTCTTTGGGGACACAAAACATTTTTCTGCTTTTGTAATAATTTCAGCATTTTGCACATATTTATAACCATAAATATATACAAAATGAGGTGAGAGACCTTGAAATATCAGGAACTTTCTGTTGAGGAAACAGCCAAGAAGCTTAATACGGACATAAAAAACGGTCTTAGTGAAAAGGAAGCACAAAAACGTCTTAACCAATATGGCAAAAACTGCATAAATGACAAGAAGCGAAAAAGTATATTTATTCGCTTTTTTGAGCAGTTTAACGATTTTATGATTATACTCCTTTTAGGTGCTGCCGCCGTTTCTTTCCTGACTTCGATAATTGCAGGAAACGCAGACATAACCGAATCTGTTATAATCCTTGCAATAGTTGTTCTTAATGCAGCACTGGGTACATTTCAGGAGGTTCGTGCCGAATACTCACTTCAAGCTCTAAAAAAGCTTTCCTCTCCCACCGCCTCGGTAATACGAAACGGCAAAGAAATAAAAATCCCTTCCGAGCTTGTTGTTCCCGGTGATGTATTACATATACGTCGTGGTGATATTATATGTGCAGACTGCCGTCTGATAAAAACAGAAGGGCTCTGTATTGACGAATCCTCACTTACAGGAGAAACGGCAGAGGTCGAAAAGGATGCAGATACAATATGCGATCCGTACACTCCCCAATCAGATATAGCAAATATGGTTATGTCCTCCTCCTTTGTAATACGAGGCAGCGGATCGGCAATTGCAGTACATACAGGTATGGACACAGAAGTGGGTAAAATCGCATCTATGCTGATTAATTCCGAGGATGCCCAAACCCCGCTTCAAAAACGGCTTGCCGATACAGGCAAGATTTTGGGGATCGCCTGTCTTTTTATTTGCGGTATTATATTTATAATCGGAACGATAAAGCATATTCCGCCTTTTGAAATGTTTATGACCTCGGTTTCTTTGGCAGTTGCGGCAATCCCTGAGGGATTGCCTGCAATAGTAACAATACTGCTCGCCTTAGGCGTAGTCCGAATGTCAAAGCGCAACGCTATAATCCGCCATCTCCCCTCCGTTGAAACCCTTGGGTGTGCTACCGTTATCTGTACAGATAAAACAGGTACTCTCACCCTTAACCAAATGAAGGTTTCAGAAACCTCGTCACAGGATATTATGGAGCTTTTAAGGCTTTCTGTATTGTGCAGTGAGGACGGAGAATTTATAAATCCTACCGACCGTGCAATATGCGAATATGCGAAGTTTTTAGGAATAGATGCCAAAGCCTATAAACAGGCACATAAAAAAACAGCCGAAGAACCTTTTGACTCATCAAAAAAGAGAATGAGCGTTATAGCTGATAAAAAACTTATCATAAAGGGTGCTCCTGAATACATACTGCCTTTATGCACAAAGCGTCTGACATCATTCAAGGAAGAAAAGCTTACAAAAGAAATCCAACGCACAATCCTGCATGAGAACACAGAAATGACTCAAAAAGCATTACGTGTTATTGCGGTAGCATACAAAAACGTATTCTCAAATGATGAAATATCAGATGATAAAGACCTAACCTTTGCAGGTCTTATAGGTATATATGATCCACCGCGTCCCGAGGCAAAAAATGCAGTAGAAACCGCACGACGTGCAGGAATAAGAACAATTATGATAACAGGTGATCACGCACTTACTGCACTTGCCATTGCCAAAAAAACAGGAATTATAACAGATGAGGAAAAGGCAGTTACAGGCAGTGAGCTTGAGCTTAAAAG
>CAKSGP010000191.1 GCA_934454745.1 uncultured Clostridia bacterium | reverse complement strand
TAAGTGTTACCGATGACGGAAAATGGGGTTCATTTGATTTATATAGTGATGCAAATGCATCTCTCTTTGCGGGCAGGGATGTCACGCATCCGGAAGCTTCTATTGTTCGTGTTAATTTTGAAACAGGCGAAGCAGAATATGGCTCAGCTGAATTTTCGACCGTAGAAGGTCTTGACGACCATCATCAGATAAACCCAAGATACCCAAATCTTGTTGCCTATTCCCACGAAGGACACGGAACCGGTTCTGGTGGTATTATGCTTCGTGTAAGTGACCGATGTCATATATATGATTTTGACACAGGCAAGGATATCTTTATTAATCAGGGTTCACCTGGTGATACATATTTGGACTTCCGTCCAAACTTGCGTTTTGGACACGATTTCTGGTCATTTGACGGCGAATATCGTACTGCAATCAACTATGCCCAGCTGTATGCAAACCTCAACTTTGAAGGTGAGAGCAGAAATAATTCTGGATTTATTGTTACTGAGAAAGACGCAACCCACCCAAGATTTTATTCGGTATTACCATGGGGTGCTAACCATGGTGGTTTAAGCTATGATAACAAAACGTTTGTCGTTGACTCTAACCATGCAGTTACATTAGTGAGTGCAGAAACTCACCAGTCATTCCCAATTGCCATTTTCCCGGCAATGTGGGGAATGGAATCTCACCCGTGTCAGCCTCACCCAACAATGTCGGGTTCAAGTTATAAGTTTGTTTGGACTGTTCGTCATAATAAAACTATGGGCATTGCTTGGTATGATTTTACCGACATTCTTGAGAATGAAGTTGCAAAAGGCGGATTTTACTCAATGGGTAACGGAATATCAAGAATAAGCTATAAAGGACTTGAATGTGAGTCACAGGAAACAGTAATGGACGGAGAAGCTTGTGTAACGGCTAACCCTGCTTGTTGGTTGTTCTGTGATGTTGACCGTGATTATCTTGATGCTGAAAAATGTAGTGTTAAGCTTACATTTGACTATTATGATAACACAACAGGTCCATTAGAGCTTGTTTATACACATGGAATGGAAGAACATAATGACTTCTGGAAGAGCTTTACAAGGAGTATGAAGATTAATAGAACCGGCACAAATAAGTGGAAAACGGCTGAACTTACGATTGATAGTATACGACTCGAAAGTGTCAGCACATTTGGTGCTGATTTCAAAATCAAAGGCTCGAAAGGTTCGGTATATATAAAGAATATGAAAATTGAACGTACCGATACTGAAAATGATAATTCATGACAGAAAGGATATTCAATGATGAAAAAGCATTTTAGAAAGATACTTAGCGGAGTAACGGCTCTTGCTATGTTAGTATCAGGGATAGTCGTTAATGCTGCTGCCGGTTCAATGAAGGTAGAATGGTATGGCGACTATTCCAACAGTTCAAATCCAAAGATGGTTGTAGAAATAGAGTCACCTGCATTATACAAACAGCAGGTAACGCTTGTAGTTTATCCCTCAACTGTTACAAACCCTACACCTCTTGATTATATCAGAGTTAAAGAGGTAACTGTAAACGGCGGTGAAAAGGTAACTGTAACATTTAATGTAACAGATAATGCATTTAATGCTTCTGATAATCATTACAAATTAATGGTTCAGGGCGGCGGTTATGTGGCAGGTATTTCTACTGCCACAAAAGATGTATATGTTTTAACATCAAATGTTGCAAGTCCTTTGCTTACCCAGATAAACGGTGCGAGCAATATACCAAGTGTACTTAGAACAGGTGCAACTCAAAACGCAGATAAAGCATTAAATATTACTGAAGATACAACCCGTGATAATGCTATAGCTCCAATTCTTAATGGTATGAAAGGCGGAGGCTTTGGAAACCTTGATGAAGTAAAAGAAGCCTGGGCAGCAGCTGAAATAATTGATGCATTAAGAAATGAGACAGCTCAAAATGTCCAAATCAAGCTCGAGGCTAACGCTAAGGCAATCGGTATTGATATTACAGACAAGGATTATACAGATAATTCATTGGAGCTTGCTCAGTATCTTATTGATAATGAAAACGGAGTAAGCACTGTATCAGGACTTAAAAAGCTATATGGACAGTGTCTTGGTATTTTAGTAATGAATAATTCAACAAGCGATGATGCGCCGTCAAATCTTAATAAATATATATCGAATTTTGATATAGATAGTACTATACTCACAAAATACAATACCAAACTTTCAGAAATACAGCGTGCGCAGGTAGCAGGTGCGATGTATCAGAAAAACATTCAGACTCCGAGCGAGTTTGTAAGTAAATTTGAAACAGCAGTAACTACCTTACCTGACACACCAATACCTACACCATCCCCGACCACAGGTCCCGGTGCCAATGGTGGTGGCGGCGGTGCCGGCATATCAGGTCCTGGTGCAGGTTCTCAGGTGACACCGACACCGACAGTAGCTCCTACTGCACCTCCTGATTCAAACGCTTCAGCGTCAGGCTTTAGAGATATGACAAAATCACATTGGGCAGATAATTACGTAGCAGAGCTTTCACAGAAGGGCATCATAAACGGATATGACGATAACACATTCCGTCCCAATAATAACGTAACACGTGAAGAGTTTGTAAAAATGATTATCACAGCAACAGGTCTTTACGACGAAAATGCAGAATGTGAATTTGATGATGTACCAAACAGCGCTTGGTCTTACAAGTATCTTGCATCAGCTTATAAAAATGATATAGTATCAGGTGTAACTGATACAACCTTTGGCGTTGGAATGTACATAACACGTCAGGACGTTGCAGTAATAGCCGCAAGAATCTTAACATGCTTGGGCAAGACTGCAACAGTAGGTGATACAACATTAACAGATATAGACACAGTAACAAATTATGCACAAGACAGCGTAAAGCTGCTTAATTCAATGGGCATAATTAATGGCTTTGATGATGGTTCATTTATGCCTCATAACGCACTAACACGTGCAGAGGCAGCGGCAATCATCAGTAAGCTTATTGCAAATCTGTAAGTAAGGGAGGTAATTCGGATGAATATAAAGAAAATATCAGCATTGTTTCTGTCATTAGTAATGCTCTTGACATCATCATCAGCTGTGTATGCAGAGAATAAAGAAACAACAACCGCCGAACAGGCTCCCGTAGAGCTTCTTGATTCAGGCGAATTTAAGGCATTGTACTCAATGGGATTTCTTGGTGATGAAATGCTCGAAACTACAAAAGACGCCTACATAACACGTGCACAGTTTACAGGCTATCTATGTAAGCTTGCAGGCTATCAGGTTAAAGAATATACAACATCTCAAATACCATTTATTGATGTTAGTATAGCTACATCATACTATAAAGAGATATGTACGATGTACGAACTTGGCATAGTAAGCGGAACAGAGGAAAATATGTTCAGCCCTGATGCACACGTAACCTATGGGCAGGCTTGTAAGATGATAACAGACGTTTTAGGCTACACAACATTTACAGAAGTAAAGTATGGTGGTTATCCTACAGGCCCTGTTAGTATGATGGCAGAGCTTGATGTTAATGATGGTGTGAAGG
>CAKSGP010000190.1 GCA_934454745.1 uncultured Clostridia bacterium | reverse complement strand
AAACAAACCCATCCGAAGCGGTGGGTTTGTTTTATGTAAAAAAGGGATCCGAACCATGGGAGGGCTTTTTCACTATTACCTATTTACTAAAGATTTGTCGATTTTTGGAAAGTAATATATAAATTAATTTGAATAAATCTATTGCAAATAGTCAAGAATTATGCTATACTCAATATGTAACCATATGGGGCTGCAATGGCTTCGACGGGGACGAGGAAACTTGATAAGCGAGCCGAGGATGGGCAAGCCTCGTAAAAAATGTCCGATTTTAAATATAAACGCTAAAACAGAATTAGCTTACGCTGCCTAATTGCGGCGTTGTCCGCCCTGTGAGTACCACGGCATAGGATCGGGCATCATTTGAGTGGTGAACGTGAGCAGAAAAGGTTCCGGTTTCTGCCATGAACAAGGAACTACCAAGGTCATAGCTATGGTTATGGAGTTTTGACTGAGGGAATGTAAAGCATAACCTGCACTCGGAGAAAATCAAGCGGATTTGTTTTCGGACACGAGTTCGATTCTCGTCAGCTCCACCAAACATTTTAATATCCGAACACCTATTTTTCTACGGGCTTGCCCTGTGTCAAATTGTTCGGTTGTAGCGGATATAAAAGCACCGAGGTTTTAAACCCTCGGTGCTTTCGTTATTTATAATATTATTTTACCTTTTTTCGAGAAATGTAAAAAGTTTAACTATATACTAAATGATGTATATTAAATATGTATTTGATTAAGGATTTCTAACGCTCTTTACTCATCTTTTAAAAAAATTTACAATCAATTTATTAAAAAACATTGTAATCTTTAAGAAAAAATGGTATAATAATAAGATACTAAAAAGGAAAGGTGAATGGCCGTATGCAGATAACCGATGATATGATAAAAAAGCTTTGTTCTGATATGGTATATAGACGCGGTGTGGAATATTTTAATGACGGCCGTGTCCATATAAAAAAGCGTTCGGGAACTGAATTGAGTGCCGCTGTTGATGGTGAGGAGCTGTATAATGTTTATATATCATTTGACGGTGATAAAATAGACAGCGAGCTTTGCACGTGTACGTATTATCAAACAATGCAGTCACCCTGCAAGCATATAATAGCGGTTTTAAAACAGCGTATGGCTGAACTTGAATGTGGCGGAAGTCTTGAAAATGAAAATGACAGGATAGCCTCCCTTTTATGCCGTGAGTTTTCCTCTCACGGTCAGCGGCGGAAAGTACGTGCTTGTTTTGAATTGTTTATAACGTCAAATCGCAATACGGATAGAGAGCCGGAATTTGAATTATCACTGTCTTTACCTGACGTTGGAGGCAAAATTGAAAATGTAGAGCAATTTCTCGATTGCTATCTAAGTTATCGTGAATTTAAGGTTGACAGAAGCAATGTTTATTCAAGACGGGATATGTATTTCCCCCATAATGAGGATAATATAATAAAGATTATGGCGGAGGTCTATCAGACACGTACATCAGTCGTTAATCATTACAGAAACTTCTCATCAAGAATTTCTTTTGGCTCGGCTGTTATACGCCGCATACTTCCATATCTAAAAGATATGGATTTCAAGCTTGTATTTGACGGAATAAACGTAAACGGTGTAAAGATTGCAGAGGATGATCCTGATATATTAATTGATGTTGAGGCGGCGTGCAAGGAGATTATTATGTCCCTTTCCGAGAGTGGATTTGCGATTACTCCCAACGGCGAATGGTTTTTCTATAATGACAGGATTTATAATACATCACCCGTATGGCGTGACTATTTTATGCCTATATACCGTTCACTATCCGATGTAAGACGTACACAGATAACCTTTAAGGGCGACAATGCTATGCTGTTTGCCGCATACGTTATGCCGAAAATCAGAGGCAGACACGGTGTTGTTATAAATGGTGTTGATGAAATTATAGTTGATGATAAGCCCGTATTTGCAACATATCTTGACAGTGATGGAAATGGAATTACAGCGGCAATAACAGTGCGGTACGGCAATATGCAGCTACGGTTACCGACTCCTGCGGTAAATGATGACGAAAAGATAATAATACGTGATTTTGAGGCGGAGAACAGAGTGTTGTCGATATTTAATCGTTTTTTACAGGCAGGCTTGACATATACTCTGTCGGGAAACAGTGAAATATACAGCTTCATAACACGTGATTTGAAGATTCTTTCAAGCCTTTCAAATGTTATTATGAGCGACAGATTTAAGGATCTTGAAATAAAAGATGATATTCCTTTGACTGTAAATGCACGATATGATGAGGGTGAGGACTACTTTGAAATAAGATTTGATTCAGATCTTACTCGTGAGGAAATAAAGAGCATTTTGAATGCAATGCAAAGCAAATCCGAATTTTATCGTTTGGACAGCGGAAAATTCGTAAGCCTTCAGGATAACAAAAAGCAAAAGCTGTTGGAGTTTTTAATTAATTCCGATGTCAGTGAACGGGATTTGATAAAGGGCAGAAAAGAGCTTCCCAAGTTTGAAATGTTAAGACTTGAAGCAATAAACGGAGTAAATAAAGACGGAAGCATCGAGCGTTATTTTGAGAAAATCCGTAATATGCAACCGAAAATCCCCTCGGATTTAAAGGGCAAGCTCCGTTCCTATCAAAAGGACGCATTGACCTGGTTTTTTGAGCTTTCCGAGCTTGGAATGGGCGGAATACTTGCTGATGATATGGGACTTGGAAAAACCTTGCAGACTATTGCTTACATTCATATGGTAAAGCCTCATAAGCCTGCACTTATTATAGCACCAAGTACGCTTATATATAACTGGGAAAAGGAACTTGAAAAATTTATTCCGAGTGCAAGTTATCTATTGATAAACGGTACAAAAGAGGAACGAAAAGAGCTTATAGATACAGTAGATGACTACGAGTTTGTCATAACCTCATATCCGCTTTTACGCAGAGATATAGGGTTATATAAGGATATTGAATTTTCATATTGTATAATAGATGAGGCACAGTATATTAAAAATCGTAAAACCTTAAATGCGGTCAGTGTAAAACGCATAAATGCTGAGCATAAATTTGCACTTACGGGAACGCCAATAGAAAATTCGGTAATGGAGCTGTGGTCGATTTTCGACTTTATAATACCGGGGTATCTTGGCACTCTACATTCGTTTACAGAAAAGTTTGACGGAATGACAGAGAATGAGGAGATTTCCAAAACCTTGAGAAGTCTGATACGTCCCTTTGTTTTACGCAGAATGAAAAAGGAGGTTTTAAATGAACTTCCTGAAAAGATTGAAACTGTTATGATGGCAGAGATGAGCCGTGAGCAAAAGGGAATATATCAGGCATATGCCCAGATTGCTAAAAATGAAGCCGCAGGTCTTTTAGGCAGTAAGGACGGCAGAATGACAATACTTACAAATATATTGCGTTTGCGTCAGATTTGCTGTCACCCTGCACTGTTTATGGGGACAGATAAAATGGAAAGCGGAAAGCTTGAGCTTCTAAAAGAGATTGTATCAAACGGACATATGGGCGGACATAGGTTTCTTGTATTTTCGCAGTTTCGGTCAATGCTTGAT
>CAKSGP010000189.1 GCA_934454745.1 uncultured Clostridia bacterium | reverse complement strand
ATGTAGGCTTCATACCTACAACACCGCAGAATGAGGCAGGCTGACGAATTGATCCGCCTGTGTCCGAGCCAAGAGTATAGGGTGCCTCCTGTGCTGCAACTGCCGCCGCAGATCCTCCTGATGAACCGCCGGGAACTCTTGATGTATCTATGGGGTTACGGCATACCTTAAATGCAGAGTTTTCCGTTGTTGAGCCCATTGCAAACTCGTCCATATTCATTTTTCCTAAAATTACTGCCCCTGCCTCCTCAAGCTTTTCTACTGCATAGGCACTGTATGGGGGTATATATTCACCAAGCATTTTAGATGCACAAGTAGTCCTGATGCCCTTTGTACACATATTGTCCTTAATTCCGCAAGGAATACCTGCCAAAGGCGAAACGCCCTGATATCTGCCCTCATCAAATGCTTTTGCACTATCAATTGCCTTATCAGCAGTTACTGTAATATAAGCACCTATGGTTTTATCCTGTTTTTCAATACGATCAAGATAGGCCTGTGTCAGCTCCACTGAGGAGAATTCTTTATTTTTCAAAGCTTTGAAAAGCTCATAAACTGTTTTTTGAGTTAATTCAGACATAAGTTTTCTCCTTTCAATCCTCTACTACGCGTGGAACAACAATATATCCGTCCTGCTTTGTAGCGGCTGCCGCCAAAAGTTCCTCTGCTGTAAAGTTATTCTCTACAATATCGTCACGGAAAACGTTTTTCAAGGGTACAATGTGTGCTGTTGCATCTACACCTGTTGTATCGGCGGTGCTAAGCTTGTCGGCAAATTCTATTATCTGGCTCATCTCATCCTCAAGTTCCGTCATTTCCTCATCAGAAAATTCAAGTCTGGCAAGATTTGCAACTGTTTTTACATCAGCAGTGTATTTCTTAGTATTTTTCCCTTTGCCTGATACGCTTTCGCCCATTGGTTTATCAAGTCCCAGAACGTGGAGCTGTTCATCATCAACAGGCTGTGGTGCCTCTGTCATAGGGCAGGAAGCATCACGGATTTTCGGAAATGCAATAACATCACGAATTGAATCTGCACCAACCATCAGCATAACAAAGCGGTCAAGACCAAAGGCAAATCCGCCGTGAGGCGGGGTTCCGAAACGGAAAGCATTAACCATAAACCCAAACCGTTCCTCGATTTCCTCGTCACTAAATCCCAAAGCCTCAAACATAGTTTTCTGTATATCCTGTCTGTGAATTCTTATAGAGCCTGAACCAAGCTCGATACCGTTTAGGACAACATCATAGGCTTGTGCTCTTACCTTGCCCGGATCTGTCAACAGATACTTAACGTCCTCAGGATAGGGCATTGTAAAGGGGTGATGGGTTGAAATCCAACGCTGTTCCTCCTCGGAGTATTCAAACTGGGGGAAATCCGTAACAAACAGGAATTTATATTCGTTCTTGTCACGAAGTCCTAACATATCCGCTACATCTAAGCGGAGATTGCCGAGAACTCTGCGGACAGTATCTAATTTATCTGCACAGAAGAATATGAAATCACCTGGGGTTGCGTCCATTGTTTCAAGAATTTTTTTCATTTCCTCCTCACTGAAATATTTTGTAAGGATAGAATATATCTCACCGTCGGGACGGTATGCAATCCACGCCATACCCTTTGCGCCGTATGAAATTGCGTTTTTCGTAAGAGTTTCTATTTCCGTTCTCGTAAAGTCTGCACAGCCCTTTGCGTTAATGGCACGTACAACACCGCCCATATCGCACACCTTTCTAAATACTGTAAAGGAACAATCCTTTGCAATATCTGTAAGCTCCACAATAGGTAAATCAAAGCGTATATCAGGCTTATCGGAGCCGTATTTATCCATAGCCTCAGTCCAGGTGATACGCGGGAAATCATATTTTATTTCCTCGCCCTTAGAGCATTTATATATATGCTTAAACATACTTTCAAGATGCTGCCATATATCCTCCTGGTCCACAAAGGACATTTCCATATCCACCTGTGTAAACTCAGGCTGACGATCTGCACGCAAATCCTCGTCACGGAAGCATCGTGCAACCTGGTAATACTTATCAACACCGCCCACCATAAGAAGTTGTTTATAAATTTGGGGTGATTGGGGCAGTGCATAAAAGCTTCCCTGATGAACACGGGAGGGAACAAGATAGTCACGGGCACCCTCAGGGGTTGATTTGCACAAAATAGGTGTTTCTACATAGATAAAGCCGTTCTGGTCAAGGTAATCCTGTGTTGCTTTCTGTATTATATGACGCATACGCAGATTGTCTATCATTTTGCTCCGTCTTATATCCAGATAGCGGTAACGCAAACGTAAATCCTCACGCACGCTGTCACCGTCATCAATAGAGTATGGAAGTGGCTCGGACATAGATATAAGCTCTATTTCCTCTGTTGCAAGCTCTACTGTTCCTGTTTCGATTTTAGGGTTTATTGTGTCAAGGGATCTTTCTCTGATTTTTCCCTTTACGCAAATTACTGATTGCATTCTTAATTTTTCAGTAAGGTTGAATTCCGCCCCGCTTACCATTGCCGCATCAACAACAACCTGTAAAACTCCTTCACGGTCACGAAGGTCTAAGAATATAACACCGCCCATATCACGCTTTGTGATTACCCAGCCTGAGCATATCTGTTCTGTACCGATATGGCTTGGGCGGATAAGTCCGCAGTATTCTGTCCTTTTCATCTATCATTTCCTCCTCTAGCTTTGGATTTTAGCTTTTAGCCGTCAGCCGAAAGGAAGTAATCCGATTTTTCAGATTATTTCCTTTCGGCTACGAATATAAAAAAGTCACTATCTTGACTGTCGTTTCGCTTCGCTACACTCCAATATGTAGACTTTTTTGCTATTAGAAAATTGAGAAATTTCCTAATAGATAAAAAGCGTAATAACGCATCAACCCCCTTGCCCCAAATCTTGGGGGGCAGGTAGGTACGTTTTTTTGAACAAGCAAAAGGCGACACCGCCATAAAGCATTGCCCGTAAATATATAAAACATCTAAAAAAAGACGTTTCAGCATTGTACAGGGCGATTGCTGTTCTCGCTGTGCCACCTGTATTTTTTCTCATTTCCAAGCCTAAATCAAAGCTTTACCGTCTGACGTGCGGCGAAACGGCGCACCTACTAAATAAACTTGTTCGGATTGCAGCTCGATAAGTGTTATTCACACAGAATCTACTGCGCGGCTCTCACCGTCCCGCACTCGCTGTAAGCGACTCTCTGTGTTACTTCTCTTATCTCAAACGCTTTTAAGGTTTAGTACGTATTATTCAACGTCCTGAAGTGCATCGAAGCCTTCCTCACCTGTTCTTACCTTTACAACGTTTTCAACATTGTAAACGAATATCTTACCGTCACCGATATGACCTGTGTAGAGAACCTTCTTAGCAGTTTCGATTACGCTTCTTACGGGAACCTTGCTTACTACGATATCAACCTGAATTTTCGGAAGCAGATTTGTTTCTACCTCAACACCACGGTAGTATTCAGGCTTACCCTTCTGGATACCGCATCCAAGAACGTGGGATACTGTCATACCTGAAATACCAAGGTCTGTCATAGCC
>CAKSGP010000188.1 GCA_934454745.1 uncultured Clostridia bacterium | reverse complement strand
TGTATACCGCCTCTGAGGCAACATTTAAGGCATTTTTCTTTACCCCGAGCATGAAGACCGCCTCAAGATCGCTTCCGGGGAGAACTTTTTCCGGAACCGACACATAAACATCCACCTTGCCGTCCGATACTTCATAACCGATGTATTTGACTTCGGATGAATAGCGCTGACCGTTGATAATGACCTCTACCGGGGTATTGTATTTAATAGTTGTCAGCCTGGCGGTGTCTATACGCATTACAGCGTAAAGATTATCGTAGTTAAGCAAAGAAATGACCGTCATTTGGTCGCCCTCGGAAATGCCCACAACTCTGGCATTGCAATCTGATTTATATTCGACCCCTCCGAGAACATAAAGCGCGTCGCCGGCTTTGATATCGTCGCCGAGCGAGACCTTGACAGTAAATTCGTTCTTATCGGAGTATTCAACGGTTTTGTCCGTAATATAAATTTCGGGGTTGCCGGAGATAACCTTGGCTGAAGCCTTATATGTGCTTTCAACATCGCCTTTAGAGACGGGGTAGCGTACTAATGATATATGGCTGTTCGGGGCTTCTGTTTCTTTCCGGCGTGAAAAGGCGTCGGGGTTGTTCAGATAAATAATACCGGACAGAACGATAAGCGAAAACACGCACATTGTTATGGTTAGTAAAATATTTCTTTTCATATTAAGTACCTTCCGATTTTTAAACAGTTTACTTATTTTTCTCCGAAGCCGAATCAATTAAGATCTTTAAGATGTTTTCGGCATCCTCCGGGTTAATAGCACTCTGACAGATTATAGGGCTTTCCATACTATATTCCTGACCGTCATTTTCGGATATATAAGAAAAATAAAAATTGCAGTACACATATTCAATATATGATCCTTTGATATCAGAAGAAAAATTAATTTTTGATATGATTTTTATCGTGCTTCCCGCAGCTACCTCCATTGGCAGAGAATTTGATAAACTTCCTATCAGCTCGTCGTTAATATACACCTTAGAGTCTTCAAATACAAAAAAACGATTAAAACCTATGTCGGAGATCGTGATATTTTTGTCTGTTCCAAATACGAATTGATATTCGGTCAAGCGTTCCGAAGTGGGATCTAATGATTTTACACCGATAAACATCGGAGCGGCTGACATATAAGCCCCACCAGAGCCATTTTCCCGGCTAATATCATTATTATTATTATAATGATTTATCGGATCGTCAAAATAATACTCCGTCTCGTTGCCGTCAATGTTCAATTTAACCGAATCTATTCTCACATGATCCATATTGGTGTGACAAGCAAATCCGATTAATTTCAAATAACAGCCTTTTACCTTCAGATTTTTCAAGGAGTCCCAAGTATCATCTGCAAGCCTTACTTTAAGAGAATCAACATTTTCGCCCGAAAACGAAACAAATTTGATGTCCGGATTTTTTTTGTTTGTGACAACATTAACGTTGAATCCAAAATCATCAATTCCTTCACGGTAGTATTTTACAGATCCTGTATCAACTATAGGAGAGGCAAGTGACTTTCCGCATGAGCTCAAACCAAAGCAAATGATAATTGCTGTTATAGTAGCGAACACAAAAATAAACCAAGTGTGCTTTATATTTTTCATTTTATTGATGTTTCTCCTTTGTTATAAGATTATAGATTTTGTTATCCCGGCTCGCTATGTATGCTAGCGAGCCGGGAATTATGTTAAACTCTCTTGTATCTAATGTAAGAAGTATTGTCCTTGCTGTACAATACCGCTAAGTATGTATCTCCTTCCGGGATAAAGCAATATTCAGATGATATCAGTAAAGTTGAATTTTCCTTGTATTTGTCGAGCCGACGCTGATGGAAATTCTGGCAAGGGGTGAGTTTGTAGTATCCGGTTGGAGAATCTGCGGGTAATGTTGTGCCAACACTTCCGGTTGCAGTGATAGAATAACCTGACGTCTTTTGCAATCCGTTTGAAGCAGAAGCGGCAAGCCCAACTAATTTTGCAATGCCAACCTCAAGACCCAACGATTTACTAAAGTTGTAAGCCGTTTCCTTGCTTATAGTTACGCTTCTTGAGTACGATAATTCAATCGTGCCATCATTCTTATTATGGTAGAAAGGATAGCAAATATCCTTGCTATGATACATTAAATATGCCTCTACGTTATCTCTATAAACTTTGTAAGTATATGATGTTCCGCCGATACCAAGGACTGCGCCCTCCTTATTTACAAAAGAGCCTTTGTATTCATATGTTGCGTTGACGGGAGCGATTGCTGTAATACAAACAATAAGTAAAACCAGCACTGTCGTAATAACTTTAGTAATCCTTTTCATGTAAAGAGCCTCCGTTTTTTTATTTATTTAATATTATCAAAATGGCATACACATCCGGATAATGTTATTTTTTATTAGTGCTTTATTATATGTGTGAAATGCAAAGTATATTGATTAATAGTTCTTAATTTTCTCTGTAATAGCTTTGTTGGTTCGCAGTAGTAATATTTCATTATGCAATACAACCTTTTTTCACAAGCGACTGTAATTGCTTTAATGATTAGACTAATAATATTTAATTTGGAGGTGAAATAATTCAAAAAATATTGAGTTGATTTGTGACTAAAATTGTCATAAGAATTGCTATATTTTCAGCAAGCGCAACGTCTGTGTATTGTGCACAACAGTCTAAAATCCTTCAAACTTTAAAACTTGTTGTAGTTAAATAATACCATAATTATTGTCATAAGTCAATAGCTTTTGTGATAAATTTAATTTTATTTATTAACTTTTTTATTGAATTCGTGATTTTTTTATAACTTTTCACAATGACTCCGAAATGGTTCATTTAATTTTGTAATATAATTTCTTTTCTGCTTCGGAATCGTTGATATCTTATTTTGCATTTAAAACTTCCGATAACTGTCTTTCCTCTGTTACTCTCATAATATAAAACCATGAAACACCGATTTTCGTTACAGGTTAAATGAAAAAATTTTTATTTTTTTGCGCAAAAAATGACCTATCCCATTTTTCAGAGGATAGGTCGGGTGTTGATATTATGCTATATTAGACATTTGATTGTGAAATAAAATTTTGCAAGCTTGATTTCTTAGTAAAAAACATCAAGTTGTTATCTGAGATCTTTTTTATCGCTCGTTTATTAAAATTGTAGGTTAAACTTATCCTTTTCTACCTCCCCCGAGGTCAAAATGACCTCGGGGTTTTATCATTGATTACTTCAACAACGGTTCGGGATCAACAGTGACGCCTACCACTGCTATAAGTGTGCCGTTTTTATACGAATAAACAAATTTTGCGTTCGGATGGCTTCCCAACCAATTAGTAAGCGTTTCTTCGGGGGATGACATATCTTCAACGACATAAATGTTTATCGCCTGACTCTTTTCATTCAGAAGAAGATAGCGTATGACATTATCATTCTGATCGTACACACGGTCAAAGCCTTTTTCCTTAAGCACATCAACAATTTCGTCCGCAGTCTTATCGTTTTTCATGCGAACAGCGCAGGATTCATCAAACAGCAATTTGTGCATTCCGTCATCTGCCGAAACTTTGGTGATCTTT
>CAKSGP010000187.1 GCA_934454745.1 uncultured Clostridia bacterium | reverse complement strand
AGTATAACCTTAAAGGAACATTTAATATTAACTCATCATTTTTGGGATTGCCCGGAGAGATTGAATGTTTTGGAGTTAAACTTGCTCATAATATAATAAAAGCCGAGGATGTGAAGTATGTGTATGAAGGACACGAGATGTCTGTCCATACCATGACTCACCCAAATTTGACAGGACTTTCTGATACAGTCATAACCCGCCAGGTTGAACAGGACAGACTTGTTCTCTCAGACCTTGCAGGATATGAAGGTGTCGGAATGGCTTATCCTTGTGGCGGAGTAAATAACGATGACCGAGTTGCAAAAATAATAAAGGATACCACAGGAGTAAAATATTCAAGAACTATAACCTCAACACACAATTTTGATTTACAGAGTAATCTGTACAGATTTAATCCCACTGTATACCACATAGAAACTGATAAAATGTTTGAGCTGGCGACAGAGTTTATAGAGGCTGACTATTCGGAACCGCATCTTTTATATATTTGGGGACATACATACGAGCTTGACAGGGATAATGGTACGCCTTGGGATCAAATGGAAGAGTTATTTAAGCTGATATCAGGTAAAAACGATATTTTCTACGGAACAAATAAACAAGTTTTATTAGACATTGATTAATATCTATAACAGAAACCGAACATCATAATTCCACAAGGGGTATTGCTTAACGCAATACCCCTTCTAATACAAAATTTTTATCCAAGCAATTCCTTGGCTTTCGCCTTCAACTGAACTGCCGCTTCCTTTGGATTGTCTGCCTTCATAATAGCAGATACCACGCAAATCCCTGATATAGGGATACCTTCTAAAACCTCAATGTTATCTTTATTTAATCCACCTATGGCATTAACGGGAATCGGAACTGCATCACAAATATCCCGAAGTGTATCAGTAGATGTAAGCACGGTTTTGACCTTTGTGGTTGTGGGATATATGGCACCTACCCCTAAATAGTCAGCACCAGCTCTATACGCCTCTTGTGCCTGCTCTACTGTTTTGGTGGTGGCTCCCACTATTTTGTCCTTGCCCATAAGCTCCCTTGCAATAGATACAGGCATATCGCTTTGTCCTAAATGCACTCCCTCAGCATCTACTGCAAGTGCCACATCAACACGGTCGTCAATAATTAGCGGCACGTTGTATTTTTTTGTGAGGCTATGGACTTTTTTTGCAAGCTCCATATATTCCCTTGTTGTTCCTGTTTTTTCGCGGAGCTGAATAAGTGTTACTCCGCCCTTTAATGCCTCCTCAACACGGTATAAAAACTCATCTTTCGGAACGCTTGTACTATCGGTTATGAAATATAAACTCGAATCAAATTTTACCATTTTATCCCTCACACATACATATAATCATTAAGCACAGGCTGCAATCCCTCATCAGAAATATCTTGATACATTTTACCAAGACTGCGGTTATCATCAATCTCAAACTGCTCATCACCTGATGCATCATCTGTCCCCTCACCTGTATATTTACTTTCGTGATCGCCTATTCCTGTAGATACACCTGCTGAAACCTTAGTAGCCGCTATCTTAACTATACCGTTCCTGAATTGTGCACTTTCACGCGAGGAAACAGTAATTCCCACAAAGGGCAGAAATATACGATAAGCACATATAATCTGGCAAAGCTGTTTTTCGTGGACGTCTAATGGGTTGATTTTATCATTATTTAAAATCGGTCTTAGCCTTGGGCAGGACAAGGACATTTCAGCGTGGGGATATTTCCTTTGCAAATAGTAAACGTGCAAAGCCGAAGCCAACGCATCCTTTCTGAAATCCGAAAGTCCTAAAAGTGCTGAGAATGCAACACCACGCATACCACCTAAAATAGCACGCTCCTGTGCATCAAATCGGTAGGGCCATACCCTTTTATGTCCTAAAAGGTGTAACTGCTCGTATTTATCCGGATCGTATGTTTCCTGAAATACAGTAACATAATCAGCACCGCACTCGTGTAGATATTTATACTCATCTGTGTTTACGGGGTAAATCTCAAGACCTACCATACGGAAATATTTCCTGGCAAGCTTACACGCCTCGCCTATATATTCTACATCGCTCTTTGCACGGCTCTCCCCTGTAAGGATAAGTATTTCCTCCATACCGCTGTCAGCAATAACCTTCATTTCCTTTTCTATCTGCTCCATAGAAAGTTTCATACGCTTAATATGGTTATAGCAGTTAAATCCGCAATAAACGCAGTAATTTTCGCAGTAGTTAGCAATATAGAGAGGCGTAAACAGATACACGGTATTGCCGAAATGCTTGCCTGTTTCCTTTCGTGCTTTTTCTGCCATCTGCTCCAAAAATGGTTCGGCGGCAGGAGATAGCAATGCCTTAAAATCCTCAATAGAACAGTTTTCGTGTTCAAGTGCCTTGCGGACATCTTGTGCAGTATATTTTGTATAATCATACTCCTTCATTTGCCGTATAACATTTTCGCACACATCTGAGTCTATACGTTCCATTCCCGGCATATATTCCATATGATTTTTTCTTGATGCAGGATCGCTTTCAAGTCTATGTTTCTTTGCAAGTGCCTTAGGTGATAAAAATTCCGAATCTACAAAAAACTGATTTTCCATTTTTTATACCTCTTTAATCGCGCAAAAATCCTGTCAAGGGATCTGATGATGATGCACCCCTTGAAATGACTCTGCCAAGTCCTGAAAGATATGCTTTTCTGCCTGCATCTATGGCATTTTTGAAGGCTGATGCCATAAGAGGCAGATCTCCCGCTGTTGCCAATGCAGTATTAGCCATTACTGCCGCCGCACCCATCTCCATAGCCTCACAAGCCTGGGACGGACGTCCGATACCTGCATCAATAATAATCGGCAAATCAATTTCGTCAATAAGTATCTGTATAAACTCCTTTGTAGCAAGACCTTTGTTTGAGCCGATAGGTGATGCTAAGGGCATAACACTTGCGGCACCTGCATTTACAAGGTCCCTTGCAGTATTAAGGTCAGGATACATATACGGCATAACAATAAAACCCTCGTTTGCGAGGATTTCTGTTGCCTTTACCGTTTCCTGATTATCAGGAAGGAGGTATTTAGAGTCACGCATAATCTCGATTTTTACGAAATCACCGCAACCAAGCTCCCTTGCGAGTCTTGCAATACGTACAGCCTCCTCAGCGTTTCTCGCTCCGCTTGTATTAGGCATAAGCGTAACGTTTTTGGGGATATAATCTATAATGTTTTCCTGTTCTTTTGTATTGGCACGGCGAACGGCAAGGGTTACAATTTCTGCACCTGCATCCTTAACCGCCGATTCAATAAGCTTCATAGAGTACTTGCCCGAGCCAAGAATGAATCGTGAATTAAATTCCTGTCCGCCTATAATTAGTTTATCATTTTCCATTTCCTGTTCCTTCTTTCATTAAGCCTCAAGTTCATTACATAAAATACGCAAAACAACATTTGCCTGATGTGCGGCACAAAGCATCACACGTGAGGCTATTAATCCTATGCCCTCTGCAACATCGCTGACCTCATCACCCGAAAGATAAAAACGGCTTGTTATGTTTCGGGTTTTTATTGTGTTTC
>CAKSGP010000186.1 GCA_934454745.1 uncultured Clostridia bacterium | reverse complement strand
TCCGAATTTGCGGAAAACCGCTTGCAATGCGTAGAAGCAATTGCCGAAAAGATTTTTTCAATTAAGAAAAGGCTTGCAGAAGAATTTTCTCCGATTGACGCGATAGGCGTAACGGGACAAATGCACGGACTACTTTATATTGATAAAGAGGGCAGCGCCGTAAGTCCGCTTTATACCTGGCAGGATAAATCGGGTGAATTAAAGTATAATGATATAACATTTTCCGAATACCTTACCGATATTACGGGCTTTAACGCACCGTCGGGCTACGGACTTGTGACGGATTTTGCAAACCGAAAGCTTGGGCGGGTGCCCGTAAATGCCGTGGGGCTTTGCAATATTCAGGATTACATTACAATGAAGCTGACGGGCGGTAAAACACCCGTTACACACATAAGCAACGCTGCGGGATTGGGCTTTTATTCGTTTGATACTTTTGATTTTGACAGCTCAGCCCTTAAAAAAATAGGGTGCGATAGAAAAATGCTGCCGAGAGTGACCTCCGAACCCGAAGTTATAGGAACTGATAGCGACGGAATACCCGTAACCGTGGCGATAGGGGATAATCAGGCAAGCTTTTTAGGCTCGGTTACCGATAGGGACAGCGTGCTTGTAAACATCGGCACGGGCAGTCAGGTATCAGTGCTTACCGATAAAAAAATCGGCTTTGCCGCGGGTGAAATACGCCCGTTTTCGAAAACCGAAAATCTGCTTGTGGGCGCGCCCCTTTGCGGCGGCAGATCATATGCGCTGCTTAAAAGCTTTTTTGAAAAAACGCTTGATTGCTTTGGGGTCACAGCCGATAATATCTATTCGGTTATGGATAAAATGACAGAAGAAGACACGGTTAGTTGCTCACTTTCGGTTGATACGCGCTTTTGCGGCACCAGACGTGAGCCGGATATAAAGGGCGCAATATTGCAGATAACCGAGGATAATTTTTCACCGCAGCAGCTGACGCGAGGTTTTCTTATAGGTATGTGCCGTGAATTATATGCGTTTTATGAACAAATGGAAAAGCTTACTGGTTATAAACGCACGCAACTTGTGGGTTCGGGCAACGGCGTGAGAAAAAATAAGATATTACAGCATTATTTGGAAGAAACCTTTAAAATGCCGATTGAAATTCCCGCAAATACCGAAGAAGCGGCATTTGGTGCTACGAGGTTTGCAGTTAGGAGCTTTAAAAATAGAATTACAAGGTAAAAAAATCAATTTTTTGGGAGACAGTATAACTGAGGAATTAGGAACAACAAATACGGAAAATAGATTTACAGATATTTTAGCACGCAAATACGGTGCAATATGTCGGAATTATGGAATAAGCGGGACAAGAATTGCTAAACCTAAAGACTCAAAAGAAAATAATTTTTGCACACGCGTAGAAACGATGTCAGACGATGCGGATATGGTAATCGTTTTTGGCGGAACAAACGATTTTGGCACAGATATTCCGTTGGGAACTATGTCTGATCGTATCCAATCCACTTTTTATGGTGCATTGCATGTGCTTTTAACTTCACTTATAAACAAATACATTTCATCAAGAATTATTATAATAACACCACTGCACAGGAGTGATTGCGAAAAAAGCCACATTGGTGAAAGAAACATTGGAACAGCAAATAATTTGACGCTTAGAAACTATGTTGAAGTTATCAGAGTAGTTGCTGAGTATTATTCATTACCTCTACTTGATTTATATACGACAAGCGGAATACAACCCAATGTACCGGCAATTCAAGAAAAGTTTATGCCGGACGGTCTTCACCCTAACGACGAAGGAAATATTATTTTAGCTCGGAAAATAGGAGCTTTTTTAGAGCAACTGTAAGATTTCAGAAAACAAAGGAAAGAAACTATGAGTAATAAAATTGCACTTAACGGCGTTTGGCAGCTGTATATAGAGGAAAATTGTAATTGCTCGGGCTTTGCTGAGAATATCACAAGTGAAAGAGAGCTTTTGCAGCACGGAATTAAATGCATAGACGGAAGCGTACCAGGAAATTTTGAGCTTGATATGCAAAAAACCGGTTTGATTGAAGAACCTTTTTTCGGTATGAATGCTTTAAAGCTGCAGCGGTTGGAAAACAGACATTTGTGGTATTGCCGAGAATTTATGTATACAGAAAATGATACGGAGAATATATATATCAAATTTGACGGAATAGACACATTTGCGGATGTATATATTAACGGCGTATTTATAGGTTCATCGGATAATATGCTGATTCCGTTTGAATTTAAGGCGGAAAATATAAATGTCGGTAAAAATGAGATTTTGGTACATATAAAACCTACTTGTATTGAGGCACGTAAGTACAGCTTTGATTTTGAAGTCAACACTTGTCAAAAATACAATTACGCGTCTTTAATGACAAGAAAGGCGGCTCATTCGTTTGGTTGGGATATATTCCCGCGTATTGTATCGGGCGGTATTTGGCGTGAAGTCTCAATTTTAAAGAAAAAATCTGATTCTATTAAAGAATTTTTTATAGATACGGTTAGTTGCAATAAAGAAAGCGCCGTTTTATCAGGGTATTATGAACTTGGCTTTTCCGAAGACTTTGTGCAGGACTATTCATTGAAAATAACCGGAAAATGCGGCAACAGCAGTTTTAGTATTGCGGAAGAAAAACTCTGGCACAGTCAAAGTCATTTTTCGGTTACCGTTGAAAACCCAGTGCTTTGGTGGCCACGATTTATGGGCGAGCCTTCACTGTACAATGTTAGCATAACTTTACTCAAAAACGGGCTTATTGTTGACGAAAAAGAAATACATTTCGGAATAAGGAAGATTAAACTAAGTAAAACGGATATTATTGACGAAAACGGCAACGGTGAATTTCTATTTGAAGTTAACGGAAAACCTATGTACATAATGGGAACAAACTGGGTGCCGCTTGACGCTTTTCATTCCCGTGATACCGAACGGTTAAAACAAGCATTTGATCTTTTGCTTGAAGAGAATTGTAACGCCGTAAGGTGTTGGGGCGGAAATGTTTATGAAAGCGATGAATTTTTTGAGTTGTGCGATAAATACGGAATTATTGTATGGCAGGATTTCGCTATGGGATGTGCTTCATATCCGCAGAATGATAATTTATGTGACAGAATAAGGATTGAGGTAGAGAGCGTTGTTAAAAGATTAAGACAACACCCTTCACTTGCTTTGTGGGCGGGTGATAATGAATGTGATATAGCTACCGCTTATTGGAACGCCGATAAACGCGATCCTACGCATAACAGAATTACAAGAAAGGTAATACCCGAAGTTTTAAAACGATTGGATCCTTTCAGAGAATATTTGCCAAGCTCGCCGTATGTCAGCGAAAAGGCATATAGTGCAAATAAAGAAAACATTTTGCCCGAGGACCACTTGTGGGGACCGCGCGATTATTTTAAGGGAGATTATTATGTTAATTCGACCGCGCGTTTTGCGAGTGAAATGGGTTATCACGGTGCGCCGGGTGTTGAATCTATAAAGAAATTTATTTCGGAGGATATGCTATGGCCTATTTCAAATGATGAATGGCAGGTTCATTCTTCCTGTATGGAATTGGGAGCAGATGTCACTTATTCTTACAGGAATAAGCTGATGTCTGATCAG
>CAKSGP010000185.1 GCA_934454745.1 uncultured Clostridia bacterium | reverse complement strand
AAGCTCTATTTGAATTTTGTGATAAATCCCGCCTTTAACAGAAGCCTTTTTCTCCGCTCTGAGTCTTTCGAGAAGATTCTGCGGTTCATCACTTTTTTTATTTTTTCTTTCGGGTTTTTCTGCGTTTTCGGGAATATTCCAAGTCTTACCCGTTAGGAACGCACCGGGTATTTTATCCTCGGCACAGTATTTTCTAACACCACGCTCGGACATATTCCATTTTTTCGCCATTTGCGATACAGATAAATAGTTCATAAACTCACTCCTAACATCTATTTATATTATACCACATTACAGGAACAAAATCAATAGATTTGAAATTATTTTCAATACATTTGTGCCGATAACGGCATATTTGCAATTAATCAAACCATTATGATTATAAAATGTTCACAAACGTACCAAATTACTAAACGGAACAGATGTAAGCAAATGGACCGGTGAAAAAGCAAAAGTATACACCTTTAAATTAAGC
Source organism: uncultured Clostridia bacterium (assembly GCA_934454745.1). Classification (GTDB taxonomy): domain Bacteria; phylum Bacillota; class Clostridia; order UBA1381; family UBA1381; genus Ornithomonoglobus. The sequence goes on along the minus strand of CAKSGP010000185.1, from coordinate 3,158 downwards.
GGCGGAGAAATTAAATTATCCACAGCACAAATAATGTCACTGTATTTGCAAAATAAGCGTGAACAGGCAATAAAGCATATTTACAGCGGTGGAATAAAGCAAGCTCCGATAATAGTTAAAGAAAACGGCATACATAAGATTAAAAAATCATATGCACCTATACAGGTTACTCCTGCTGATGTGAATAAAATTATCAGCACACTTACAGCCGAACAAACAAAAATTGCTGACGGTATCGGTAATTTTATGAGTACAGTTTGTTCCGATTGGGGTAATGAAATATCAATGGAGCTTTATGGATATAAGAAGTTTAAAGAAGCGAACTACTTCCCTATTGTATCTGATGATAATTATATTGCGACTAATTTCAGCGATGGCGGAGAAGCAACTCTTAAAAACATGGGATTTACAAAAGCGACAATAAAAAATGCAAACAATCCTATTATCATTGAGAATATATTCGACGTGTTCTGTACACATACGGATAAAATGTCAAGTTATAATGCATTTGTTCTGCCGCTTTCAGATATTCAGAGAGTCTATAATTATAAAGACGATACCGGAAGTGTAAAGCAGGCTATTGAACGAGCTTTCGGGAAAAAAGCAAATGATTATTTTAAAACGCTGATTAAAGATATTAACGGAATTTCCAATCACACCGGCGACAGATGGATAGATAAAGCAATATCTAATTATAAAGCAGCGACAATAAGTGCTAATATGCGAGTAGTTATTCAGCAGCCTACGGCACTTGTGAGAGCCGCTGCTCTGATTGATGCAAAGTATCTTGCGGGCGGACTTATTGGTAAAGTCGACTTTGAATTAGTCAAAAAATATGCACCTATTGCACGTTGGAAGGACTGGGGGTATTTTGAAACCGATACGGGCAGACAGTTAAAAGATATTATACTTGATAAAGAAAAAATTACAGATAAAATGATGAGTCTTGCATCAAAAGCTGATAATTTAGCATGGGCAAGACTGTGGAAGGCTGTTGAACTCGAAATTAAAGACACAAAGCCTGAACTTGAAAAAGGCTCAGATGCGTTTTATCGTGCTGTCGGTGAGAGATTTTCTTATATAGTAGATAAAACACAAGTTGTTGATACCGTACTTCACAGACCACAGATTATGCGTTCAAAAGACAGTGCTACCAAAATGGCAACTGCGTATATGTCAGAACCGCTTAAATCTTATAATCTTCTAAGAACAGCAATTAAAAAAGCTATGGTATCAGGTGATAAAAAAGATATAAAACAAGCACTTAGAACAGTTATAGCATATATATCAACCGAAATAACCACAGCCATGTTTGCGGCAATTATTGACGCTATGCGTGACAAAGATAAAGAAAAGAATTATATTCAGAAATGGTGTGGACACGCTATCGAAAATGCGTTATCATCGCCGGCAGGAATGATACCTTATTTAAGAGATATTGTATCTATTGCCGATGGATATGACGTTGAAAGAATGGATATGTCCGGTTGGGGTGACATTGCTAATTCACTATTACTGATAAAGTCTGACAAATATAATTTGCCTTATAAATTACAGCATCTAGCCGGTAGTGTAGGTAAAGTAGTAGGTATTCCTGCGTCTAATATACTAAGAACCGGAAGCAGTATTGCAAATTGCGGTATTAATATCATATCAGCTTTCGGAGGAGATACATCTTATCTTGATTATTTGAAAACAAAGTTTGTGTATGGCTCTAATTCTATGTCTGAAAATAACTTTGAAACAATAATTGATATGAGAAATAAATTCAATAAGAATGAAGATAGCAGTATTAAATCGCAGGCACTTGCCGACGCAAAAAAGTATATCAAAAAAGGTGATAAAAAGAAAGCTGCGGAAGCTATAAACAATTATTTCGAGTATGGCGGTAAGATTGATGGTATTATCAATAGTTTTGATAGACTTAATCCGTTGTATGGTATGGGTGCTAAGAAAAATGAAAAACGCCCACAAGAAAGTGTTGTAAGACAAATGATGCAAGAATATGGTGTCAGCAAAGATGATGTCACAATGGCATTTTTGGAATTTGAATCATCACTCAGTACCAATGACAAGAAGAAATTTAAGTCAGCCATTAAGTATTATAAAAGTAATCTTGAATTAACAGATGCAGAGAAGAAGAAGTTGAAGTCTATAAAAAATAAAGAACAGGCTAAAAATGTTTTTATTGAAATGATAGGAGAATAGATGTTACAAAATTCGTAATCTTAATCAAACTGACGAATAATCCTGACTGTATTTTGACTACACCTAACGGGAAAAATAGGGCAAAATCGACCCAAAATAGGACAACAGAAAAATATTAAAAAGCACTAAAAAACCACATGAACACTGAATTTATCAGCATTTATGCGGTTTATGTGTTTGGCTGCGGAAGAGGGATTCGAACCCCCGCAGAATGAGTCAGAGTCATTAGTGCTACCGTTACACTATTCCGCAATATTCAATACCAACAAAATTAATTATATCAGAAAAATATCCTAATGTCAATACCTAAAATTCATAATTTTTATTTTTTTATTTTGTCCCCTATTCTTTTGATATATGTCACAGCTACACTGCTCACATAAATGTAAATCACTGAAAATATAATCCACAAAATCATTTCCGAAATTTTCAAATATAATAGCTTAACCGCTGTACTTAAAAATAAATATATTACCGCTCCCAATGATGTGCCGCAAATAATACTTATCATATTACTTTTTTTATCAAAATCCCTATTACATACATTGCATATCATAAAATTAATTACTGCAATCAATACAATAACTCCTATAATACATATTTTATGTTTAGCATCCAGCCAATTCCAAAATGCCATTGATGCTTTTGCAACAGAATTGCTTAAAAACAGCAGCATAGAAAATATACAACTGTATATGATAAATTTTTTATTTAGCATATTTCTCATCATTTCACCCCATTCTTTTTAATCGTACCAAAAAAAATTATCACTGTCAATCAAAAATTTTTATATCAAATCAAATTAGAGTATAAGTTAATTTTTCTAACCAAAAGGACATACAAAGCAATTCTTCGTATGTCCTTTTGACATAATATTAATATTTAAGGAATAGCAATTTTAAATTAATAAACCCCACCTATTATGTAATGACCGCATTTAGGGCACGTCT
>CAKSGP010000184.1 GCA_934454745.1 uncultured Clostridia bacterium | reverse complement strand
GTAGAATAGTTAATGCAGAATATAAAAACACTAAAAACGGAGGAACTAATATATGTATAAATTCAAAAAAATTGCGGCGGCGTTTTTGGCGGTTGTAATAACGTGTGCATCGGCCGTGTCGGTATTTGCCGAGCCTGATGCGACAGAAGCTCCGAAAAAGTCGAATTCAGAAGTGTATATGGAAAACACAAAGCTCGACGAACCCGATACATCTCACGCCGAAGCGGCACTTTTAATGGATATGAAAACAGGGCGTGTTATATACAGCAAAAACAGTTCCGAGAGAATGTACCCGGCAAGTACAACAAAGATGATGACAGGAATTTTAGCTATTGAAAGCGGAAAAATGGACGAAACTGCAACGGCAACTTATGAGGCGCTTAAGTCCATCACCATTGAGGATTCACATATGGGTATCCTTGTAGGCGAGGAGCTTACGATGAAAGACCTCCTAAACGGTATGCTTGTATATAGTGCAAATGATGCTGCAAACGTAATTGCCGTTCAGGTCGGCGGTTCCATAGAGGCGTTTGTGGATCTTATGAACGCAAAGGCTGCAGAGCTTGGAATGAAAGATACACATTTTTTAAACCCCTGCGGTGTTCACGAAAAGAATCATTATACAACAGCAGATGACCTTGCAATTCTTGCACGCTATTGTATGGAGAATGAAACCTTCCGAGAGATTGTAGGCAAAGCATCGTATCACATTGATCCTACAAACAAATATAAACAAAACAGAGATCTGCCTGCAACTAACCTGTTTTTAAGCACTGCACGTTCAGCAAGTCATTTGTATAAGCCCTGTACAGGAATTAAAACAGGTACAACAGAGGCCGCAGGGCACTGCCTTGTATCCTCTGCAACATATAACGATATGGAGCTTTTATCGGTAGTATTAAAGTGTGATGATGAGAATGTCAAGGAGAAAGCATATTCATATACAATTTCAAGAACACTCTTTGACTTCGGCTTTAATAATTACGAATCGGGAGTTCTTGCAGCACCCGGTACGGTAGTTGCCGATTCAAAGGTTTATGAGGCAAGAAAGGATAAGCGTGTTTCTTTGACGGTTAATTCCGAGATACGTGCATTAATACCAATCGGCGATGATATATCAAAAGAGGTGGAAACCTCGGTAAACCTTGCATCGGATCGGATTAATGCGCCCATTACAAAGGGCGATGAGCTGGGAACTATTGTTTATACCTACCAGGGCAAAGAGATTGCAACAGCACCCCTTGTTGCAGCAAATGATGTGGAACTTAATCTTTTACTTCATATATTCCACAGTATAATCAATTTCTTGACAAATCCGCTTGTATTCATTCCTGCGATACTGATTATAATAGCACTTCTGATTGCACGCTCGAAAAAGCGTAAAGCGGAACGCCGCAGAAAGCTTCACCAAATACGCCAACGCCGTGCGGCAGCGGAGGGCAATCCGAATATGTATGCACAAAAGCGTGCAATGCGTGAAGCAGAGCTGAACCGACAAAGGTCAAAGGGCTCAAATTCACGATATAGCGATGACAGGAAATAATTATATTTGACACAAACCCACAAACTCTACTCATTGAGTGCTGTTTGTGGGTTTATTTTTTATTTATGTGACATAAACAGGTCTGATCTTACAAAGCTCCTGTAAAATCCATATAAATTATTGAAAAATATAAAATAATATATTATAATACCATTAAATGGATTTATAATATGCGGAGGAACAGCATTATGATAGATACAAAGAAAGAACAAGAACGTGAAGAACTGCACCGCACTATATGGGGCATTGCTAATGATTTAAGAGGTAGCGTTGACGGCTGGGACTTTAAGCAGTATGTGCTTGGTATGCTCTTTTACCGCTATATTTCTGAAAATTTTAGAAACTACATCAACGAAGGTGAGATTGAAGCAGGTAATGCAGACTTTGATTATGCAAGGCTTTCTGATGAGGATGCAGAGGGTGCAAGAGAAGATTTAGTTGCAACAAAAGGCTTCTTTATACTGCCAAGCGAGCTTTTTGAAAACGTGAGAGCCAAAGCAAAGGACGATGAAAACCTTAACGAAACTTTGGAAAAGGTCTTTAACAACATTGAGCTTTCTGCTCAGGGCAGTGACAGCGAGGACGATTTCAAAGGTTTATTTGACGATATTGACGTTAACAGCAATAAGCTTGGAGCAACAGTTGCAAAGAGAAATGATAAGCTTGTAAAGCTTATGGACGGCGTGGCTTCAATGAAGCTTGGCAACTACAAGGACAATACCATTGATGCGTTCGGTGATGCCTATGAATATTTAATGGGTATGTATGCTTCAAATGCAGGTAAATCAGGCGGTGAATACTATACACCACAGGAGGTTTCTGAACTGCTGACAAAAATTGCACTCGGCAATAAAAAAGAAGTTAACAAGGTGTATGACCCTGCTTGTGGTTCGGGTTCGCTTCTTTTAAAAGCGGCTAAAATACTCGGCAAGGAAAATGTTCGTCAGGGCTTTTACGGGCAGGAAATAAATCTTACTACATATAACCTTTGCCGTATCAATATGTTCTTGCACGACATAGATTTTGATAAGTTTGACATAGCAAACGATGACACGCTTATAAGCCCACAGCATTGGGACGAAGAGCCTTTTGAAGTTATTGTTTCAAATCCGCCATACTCTACAAAATGGGAGGGTGACTCTAACCCACTTATGATTAACGACCCAAGATTTTCGCCTGCAGGTGTTCTTGCACCAAAATCTAAGGCGGACCTTGCGTTTATTATGCACTCTCTTTCGTGGCTTGCAACAAACGGAACAGCCTCAATCGTTTGCTTCCCCGGAGTAATGTATCGTGGAGGTGCAGAGCAGAAGATAAGAAAGTACTTGGTTGATAATAACTACATTGATTGTATTATTCAGCTCCCTGATAATCTTTTCTATGGAACGAGTATTGCTACCTGCATTATGGTGCTGAAGAAGTCGAAACAAGACAGCTCAGTACTCTTTATTGATGCTACAAAAGAGTGTGTTAAGGTTACAAACTCCAATAAGCTGACAGCGGAAAACATCGAAACAATCTTTAACTGTTATATGGAAAGAGCAGAGAAAGAGCATTTCTCAAAGGTAGTAACATACGATGAAATAGCAGATCAAGACTATAACCTTTCTGTATCTACCTACGTTGAACAGGAAGATACAAGAGAAGTTATTGACATAAAGGAACTCAATCAAGAGATACAGAATATTGTTGCTCGTGAGCAGGTGCTGAGGGATGAGATTGAAAAGATTGTTGCGGAAATTGAATTTAATGCATAATGCATAATTCATAATGCATAATTGAGGAGAGAAATAATGAACAGACTTGAAGAACTTATTGAAAAACTCTGTCCTGATGGCGTTGAGTATAAGACATTAGGAGAAATTGCTTTAATCGTAAGAGGTGCTTCTCCACGACCTATTAAAAATTTTATTACAGATGATGAAGATGGTGTAAACTGGATAAAAATAGGCGACGTGCTTCCAGGTTCAAAATATATTACGAATACAAAAGAAAAGATAACACAAGCTGGAGCGGATAAGTCAAGATTTGTAAAAAAAGGAGATTTTATTTTATCAAACTCTATGAGTTTTGGTAGACCTTATATTTTAGATATTGACGGTT
>CAKSGP010000183.1 GCA_934454745.1 uncultured Clostridia bacterium | reverse complement strand
AAATTTACAACCTACAAGCGATTCGAGCTTATGTGTTGAAACTACGCTCCCGTAAACTCTTCCTATAATCATATTTATTCACCCTTTGCGGCATTGCCGTTTATTTGGCTAAAATTTCTATTATATCGCCTGTTTTTAACGCACAAGCGTTTGCGTCGTCAGTATCAATATGCATTTCGGGAGTAAAGCTCTCATGCACACGTACCTGAACATTGAAAAATCTTGTCGGCTTACCTGTTTTTACTTCAACATCTACTAAATCATTATCCTTTAAGCCAAATTTATCTGCAAGATACGGCGGTAAATGTATATGACGATTTGCAATAATACAACACTCGTTTAGGAATATACTTCCCTTAGGACCTACTATCGCCATGGGTGCAGAACCCTTTAGTTCTCCGGAAGGACGTACCGGCGGGCTTATTTTCAATTTGAAAGTATCTGTTCTTGATACTTCTATCTGACTCTCTTTTCTCAAGGGGCCAAGTACCCTTACGTTCTCAATTGAACGCAAATTCGGGCTTACGATTGTTACACATTCCTCTGCTGCGTACTGACCGCCCATAAGCTCTTTCTTTTTATGTAATTCATAACCCTCGCCGAAAAGTGCGTACAAATCCTTTTCGCAAAGGTGAACGTGTCTTGCGGAAACACCGATTTTTATTACCTCTTCGGCTTCTTTTGCTCTTAAAGTTTCAATAACCGCATTGGTAATCAATTCTTCAAATGATGCCACTGCTATTTCCCTCCTGTTTTGTATGTTTAACAGATGTGCAGATATACGCCCATATAAGGCGTATATCTGCAACTATGTATTCTATTAAACTGTCGGCAAAATCTTCTCAACGTCGCCGTGGGGACGCGGAATAACGTGTACTGATACAAGCTCGCCAAGTCTTGCGCCTGCTGCTGAACCAGCATCTGTTGCTGCCTGAACTGCACCAACGTCGCCTCTAACCATTACTGTTACAAGACCTGAACCGATTCTCTCTGTTCCGATAAGTGTAACGTTAGCTGCCTTTACCATTGCATCTGCTGCCTCGATTGCTGCTACAAGACCTCTTGTCTCAACCATACCTAATGCTTCTACTGCCATTTTTTGTTCCTCCTATTTCCTTTCGGGCTCTCGCCCTTAAATTAACATTGTGATTTTTTTATCTTAAAACGCTGTGCGTCTTAATTCATTATTTGGTTTCCGTTTTCTTTGCAGTTGTTTTGCGTGTTGCCATTTTCGGCTTAGTCGGTGCTTTCTTAGCCGGTGCCTTTGGTTTTTCTGCTCCTACGCTGTCTGCCGCCGTTTCCGAGTTAGGCTTTTTTTCGCTTTTGTCAAGATGCAAATACGGAAGTATTTCTTTGTGCGGACGTGCTATAACGTATGAAGCCTTGTAGCTTCCAAGCTCTTTCGCACGCTTTACGCCTGCGTCTACCGACGCTTGTACTGCTGTCAGCTCGCCTGTTACAACTATTGTAACAAGTCTGCCGCCAAGCTTCCTTTCTGTTGCGGCAAATGTAACGTCTGCAACCTTGCACATATCGTCAAGCATATATATTGCATCGCCTAAGCCGCTTACTTCTACCATACCTATTGAAAATTCAGCATTCATAGTTATTAAAGATTCCTTTCTGTGTCAAAATCATAAACGGTAAGTCTGAAATTTATCAGGCTTATGCTTCCTTTTAATAGAATGACGGAAGTATACCTGCAATTGAATCGTCAGGCTGAGGGATTACGTGGCTTGCATAAACTTCGCCGCCAACCTCAAGAACTGCCGTTTTTCCTGCTTCAACCGCTGCTCTCACTGCCGCTACCTGACCTGTAATTACTACGTTTACAAGTCCTGAACCGATTTTTACGGTTCCTACAAGTTTAACGTCTGCTGTCTTTGTCATTGCGTCAGTTGCGTCAATTGCCCCTGTAAGACTTCTTGTTTCAATAAATCCTAATGCCTGCATTGGCAATCTCCTCCCTTACGCATTATTTTTTATCTGTCCCACAATATCACGGCCTACTGATATGCGTTCTGCCATTGTCTGTGTATCTTCTGTGGGGCCTGATATAACGTGACTGCATATAACGCCCGAAACAGCATTTGCAATTTCCTTTGCCGCCTCAACTGCAGCTTTTACTGCAGATACTTCGCCTTGTATTTTGATTGCCGTTATTAACGGAACCTCAACCGCTTCAGCATTTGCAGGCTTATTTGTATCAATGGCAATAATCTTAACATCTGCCGCTTTTGCTGCTGCATCTGCCGCCGCTATTGCTGTTACAAAGCCATACATTTCAACTATTCCGATTGCTTTGTTCATAGTTTTCTACTCCTTAGTTATTGACTATGGCAATCTTTAAACCTTTCTGCTCAAGGTTTGTTTTAAGTGCCTCATTGATTTCGCTCAAGGGGTACTTATGAGTTATAAGTTCCTTAATGGGAAGTCCTATCGCTATTGCACGCTTTAAGAAATCAAATGTTGTTGCATAGTCTCTTAATGTATATACCCATGAACCGACAAGAGTTATTTCCTTTGAACACAAGTCGAAGTGCGGGTTGATTTTTGCGTCGCCGCCGTTTATAAAGAAACCAAGCTCGCATAGTCCGCCGCCGTTTCTTATGAATTTGTATATGTTTGCATGTGCTACGGGTGAGCCTGTGCACTGGAATGCAAAGTCTGCAAGGTATCCGCCGAATGCATCCTTAACTGCATCTGTAAGAGCATCAATACCCTTATGTTCCATAAAGTTTACTGACTTATCTGCACCCATACGCTTTGCAAATTCAAGTCTTTGCGCGTTTCCGTCAACCGCTACAATGTTTTCAATACCCATTGTACGGAGAACTGCTATACATATAAGACCAATAGGTCCACAACCCTGAACAACTACTCTTGAGTTAAATCTCAAAATATTTGTAAGCTTTGCACGCTCTACTGCGTGGATAAGTACTGCACAAGGTTCAATAAGTATTCTTGAATCAAGGTCAAGATCGCTTACGTTAAATACAGTAGATCCGCCTCTTATAACAAGATAGTCTGCAAACCAACCGTTAAGGTGAACATCATCATCAGGGAGAAGTCCGTAAACATCTGCACCTCCTACATTCTGCTTGTTAAGGTCAAACATTGTAATATCAGGATTATCCTTGAATATCATACAAGTTACTACCTTATCTCCAACAGCAAGAGGCTTTCCGGCACTGTCCTTTTTAACGTTCTTACCCATTTTCACAATTTCGCCTGTACCCTCGTGCCCGAGAACTACCGGGATAAGCGAGAACGGGTCATTTTTGAATTCGTGTGCATCTGTACCGCATACGCCACAGCCTTCTACCTTTACAAGAATATCATCATCGCCTAATTCCGGGATAGGATATTCCTTTATTTCAAACTTGCCAAGCTCTGTTAGCATAGCAACTTTTGCAGTTTTGGGAATTTCTCCGCTTCCCATAACCGCAGGCGATGAAGCCTTAACAGGTGCTGCACCTGTCATTTCCTTAAGTACCTGCTGCACCAATGCAGCAATTTCGTTTTCATTTATAGCCAAGGTCTGTCATCTCCTTTTTACATAATGTACAATGCATCTGAAAGCACACATCTTCTCAATCTTGTGAAGCTACGCGGTGATGTTATACCCTCGCCGGTAGGTCCTGCAA
>CAKSGP010000182.1 GCA_934454745.1 uncultured Clostridia bacterium | reverse complement strand
GAGTGCCCATACTGCAACCATTTATTATAGAAAATCATTGCGTAATAAGCACACTCCTGACTTAAATCAAAAGCATTTGAAATATCCATATAGTCTTCGGGTTTAACCTTATGTACAAGCGGCGGTGGGGCAAGAGAGTATTTTGCAAAGAAATTAGCCTCACTTTCAGCTAACTGACTATGTTCCGTATGTCCTAATACAACATGACCGATTTCGTGCATTATGGTAAAGCGTATTCGCTCCCGAGATTTCGTGTCATCATAAAATATGTACCATTGAAGAGATACGAACGGTTCGGGACCTTCTTTTATCAACATACAATATCCGTCTTCGCTTATCTCTTTCGCTTTCAACAGTGCATTAGATGTTAATTGTGAGTATTTTCTTAGTTTAATGCACATTTTTTGACATATCTCAAAACAGTCAATAGGAATTTGACGGATATCATTCTCAACAAACATCTTGACTACACTCTTCTTGATTACTTCATATCTGTCGTTGGTTAATCTCAAATTTTGTCCTCCTGTTATTTTCCTGTGCCAAATAGTGCGTTTATCAACTCTCTTTTTTGCTCATCTGTCATCAAGGATGCATTACGAGCAATAAGTCTTTGAATTTTTGGGAAATCATTGTTAATGTCCGCAGTTTGCTCTTTATCTAAGAGATAATCCGATGTTGTTTGCAATGCAGTCGCGATGTTAGCAACAACCTCACCTTTTGGAACTCTGTCATTCTTTACATAGCGAGACATTGATGCTTCAGTTACTCCTATAATAGTCGCAAGTTCTTTTTGTGTCATGCCTCTTTTTTGTAATAATTCTTGAATCCTTTCTCCAAATGTTTTTGCCATTATAAATACCTCCATTTTTATAACTTACCAATATTATAATTCAAATTATAAATTCTGTCAAGTATTTTTTATAAAATAATCTAAAAATTTTTTATTCCAATTAGCATTCATTATAATAACTGCAAACAGAGCCTTGCAATTCCTATAAAAATGCGGTAAAATACACATCATAAAACAAAAAACAATTAAAGACTTGAGTTTGCTACTTATCATTCATATGATGCGGGCAGATATAGAAACCTCCGTAAGTCCGATTGTGGGGACAATGAAGCAGTCCGAGGAGCTTATTGAACATTTGCTTGAAGAATATGAGGAAAATCCGTCAAAGCTTTGGGAATCAAATATATTCGGCAAAACCCTAAACGAGCTTGTAAATGACGGACTTAAAAACAAGCTTGAACGTATGCCTGAGGATGCACAAGGAAAGCTTCGTGAAACGCTGGAGAGAATTATTAACGAGGGAAGCGGCGGACTGTTGTGCCTTATTCTATAAGAGTTGGGGGGAGGTCTTTTGTATAAACGCCTGGTGGTCGGTGTTATGGCTATTATACTTTCCGGCTGTACGTTTTTTAGCAATGGCTATGGTGTGAGTATAAAAAAAGAGGAGCAGGAAAGCGAATATTCGTCTGTCTATGCAGAAATCATAGAGTTTGACGGACTTAGTAATAAGGGGTATCAGTCAGAGCTTAATATGTCAATTCAGGAAAATGTAAAAGATGCAATAGGTCAGTTTGATGCTTTGGCACTTGAGGCAAAGGAGTCTTTGCCCGGAGGGGTGAAATCTGTATTAAATATACGGCAGAAATTAAAGCGAAACAATAAAAATATAATATCCTTTGTTTCGGAGCATTATATTTATACCGGGGGAGCACACGGGAATACGTCCTGGTACCCGCAGACTATCAATGTAACAGCCGATAAGCCCCATAATCTTTCGCTTGATGAGCTCTTTTCTGATAAAGACTACATAAAAAAGCTAAATACAATAATAAGCACAATGGTAAAGGAAACCCCTGATAAATACAGTGAGCTGTGGGAAAAACCTGAGATTACATCGGAAAATAAAAATCGGTTTTATATGACCGATACTGACCTTGTTATATTTTTCCCGCCTTATGAGCTGTCCTATTACGCAAAAGGGTTTATAGAATTTCCCATACCGCTTGATAGTTTGAATAGTATATTAAAAGAGGAATACAGAACAACTAAATAACGCTTGATATAAGCTCGAGGATTTTAAATTTAACCTCGGGCTTTTCTGTTATTACTTTATAGGTTTCATCGGACAGGGACCGCTTTAAGACCTCTGTTGCTTCCTCTGATTTCTCCGTGACACAAAGAGGCGGATACATTACGCACCACCAGTTTTCGCCTTTGCCCTCATCAAGTAATACTCGTACACCTTTGTATTTGCCTGCCGGGAGTGTAATGTTACCATAAGATTTTCTCGGAAAATCGAAGGTGCCAAATTCCGCTTTTGCGCGGTATGGGATATTCTTGTTTAGAAGGTATCTATTCGCACTTTCCTCTGCAAGTGTAATAAATTTTGCGGTATCTGTTATTGGTGTGTCAGAAACAGATTTTAGTATTTCATCGCGTACTTCAAGCTTTATTTTCTGGTCATTGTCGCTGTTACTGCGTGCTAAAATGTGCAGACGTATTATTCCGCCTTGTAAATCCTCTGAAACTGTATTTGTATAGACACATAGTGCAAGCATTGTAACAGAGAGCATAGTAAGTATAAAAAAAATCCTTTTCATATTTTGTATCTCCTTTTAAGATTTCAGATAAATTCTTGACAGGAATAATAAATTTATACATTTTGGGGGATAATGATAAAAAACAGCGGAAGGAGTCAGCTATGAAAAAACTTATTTCATTAATAACCGTATGTACGGTATTTTGCGTTACAGTCTTGTATTATCCGTCTATGAGGGTATATGCGGCAACGTCTGATTTACAGCTTATGGCACGTGCTGTAAACGGAGAGGCACGAGGTGAGCCCTACACAGGTCAAGTGGCTGTTGCGGCAGTTATACTAAACCGTGTTAAACATTCATCATTTCCTAATACTATTTCAGGTGTTATTTATCAGCCCGGTGCATTTACCGCCGTTTCTGACGGTCAGATTAATGCACCCATAAGCTCAGATTCGACGGTGTACAAGGCTTGCCGTGATGCTATGAACGGCTGGGACCCGTCAGGGGGTGCTATTTATTATTTTAATCCCGACACTGCAACAAGCTCCTGGATATGGTCACGTCCGTTGATAGTGCAGATAGGAAAACACAGATTTTGTAAATAAAAATCATAGAGAGATATAAGAGGGCAAAAAAATTACAAATACAAATAAAATTCATATTGACGCATATACTGTGCTTGGTATAATAATCATACTGCTGATATTTATGTGGTACAGATGTGCGAGAGAAAAAGAGAAGCTTGACGTTTCCGTCAATAACTCGTATGATAAAGCATTCTTTGAGCTATCCGATTACGTCAGTGAAATTGATGTACTTCTCACCAAGGCACAGCTTGCATCAACTCCTGCACAGCTTGCATCTATATCAAACGAAATATTTATGCAAGCGGCGGAGGCAAAATCCTGTTTCGGTGAGCTGCCGCAACAGAATGTTAATCTTGAAAAAACGGCAAAATTCCTATCTCAGGTAGGTGACTATACCTATGTACTGTCGCAGAATATGATTAACGGACAGCAGTTATCGGAGGAGGAGTATGAAACATTAGCCAAGCTTAATGATTATGCCGGGGAATTAAGCCGAAATCTTGCAGATATAGAAGCACGTA
>CAKSGP010000181.1 GCA_934454745.1 uncultured Clostridia bacterium | reverse complement strand
AGTGCTGTCCTTTGTCGCTGAAAACGAAAGAGTAAATATCCGGAAACGGCAGGAAGAAGGCATAAAGGCGGCAAAGCTTAAAGGTGTGATGTTTGGACGCCCGATGATAAAAGTGCCCGATAATTTCGGCAGCTTGGTAAAGCAATGGGAGCGAGGGCATATACGGGCTGAAGATGTGGCAAAAGAGTGTGATATGAGCATTGCAACCTTCTATCGTCGGCTTCGGGAGTACAGACTGACAAAATAAAATCTACTATCACAAAGTACACCTTTTGATAGTAGATTTTTTTATGTTAAAAAATTGGATTTCTCCTGTTTTTACGGGAATATTATACCAAAAAACACTCCAAATGTCAACATAATGGGGTAATATTAAATCTTAACAACATTTTTCAAAAGGTGTACTTTTTGGTAAATGCGGTATGCTTACTCAAAAGGTGCATTGCCAAAGGAGTTTGATAAGTTATGAATGATAGTAAATCGGATTTAAAGCGGCATCGATGCTGCTTTACCGGACACCGCCCCGAAAAGCTCGGTATTTCCGAAATAAGAGCAAAGGTGCTGCTAAAATCAGCCATACAACAAGCCATATCCGACGGATATGTTACATTTATTTCGGGTATGGCTCGTGTAATAGATTTGTGGGCAGCAGAAATTGTTATTGAAGAACGAGAAAAAAATAGTAATATTCATCTTGTCTGTGCCTCACCGTTCAGCGGCTTTGAATGCAGATGGTCAGAACACGAACAGGCTATTTACCATTCAATTATAGAACAAGCGGATCTTGTAAAATTTATTTCACAACACTATTACAGGGCTTGCTTTCAAGTAAGGAATGAATGGATGGTTGACCGTGTTTCAAGAGTTATAGCTGCATACAACGGCACAAAAGGAGGGACAAAAAACACAATAGAATACGCAAACAGAAAAGAAATATTTGTTGAAAATATATTAGATTAAAAAATAATACAGTAAATCATTGACAACCTCTCTGTATATTATTATGTCCGTGATAAAATAATAATAGAAAAGGAGTTGTCATACTATGAAAAAAATAACAAACGAACTTATAAAAAATTTCCGTAGATACTTGATTGAGGAGGAAAAAGCCACCGCAACGGTTGAAAAATACATTCGTGATGTAAATGCCTTTGCCGAGTGGCTCGGAGAAAATATACTTGATAAGGAAGCGGTGCTTACCTACAAAGAGAATTTAACAAAAAACTATGCTCCGGCAAGCGTTAATTCCATACTTGCATCGCTTAATAGCTTTTTCGCATTTAACGAGTGGTATCATTTGAGAGTGAAGAATCTAAAAATTCAAAGACAGATATTTGTAAACAAGGATAAAGAACTCACCAAGGCTGAATATGAACGCCTTTTAACGGCTGCTAAATCTAAGGGCAATGAGCAATTATATTTCTTGATGCAGACTATATGCGCAACGGGAATCCGTGTATCAGAGTTACGCTATGTAACAGTAGAAAGCTTAAAGGCACAGAAGGCACAGATAAACTTAAAAGGAAAAATGCGTGTAATCATTATTCCGAAAGAGCTGTGCAAAATGCTTTTGCAGTATTCAAAGGATCATAAAATAACAACTGGCTCTGTATTCGTTTCTAAAAATGGAAAAGCGCTTGATAGGTCAAATATCTGGAAGATGATGAAGGCACTATGTGAAAGCGCCGGTGTATCAAGGGAAAAAGTGTTTCCTCATAATCTAAGACATCTGTTTGCAAGAACATTTTACTCGCTTCAAAAGGATATAGTGCGACTTGCCGATATACTCGGACATTCAAGCGTAAATACTACCCGTATCTACACTATGGAAACAGGAGAAACCCACCGCCGGCAAATACAGAAATTAGGGCTTTTACGGCTATAAAAAGAAAAAACCACATAATCGAAATTATGTGGTAAAAAAGTTTCGAGTACATATAATATATACAGAATTATTATATCACTAGAAGAGGCGTTTGTCAATGATTTGCCTTATTTATTACATTTTTCGTCATTATGCAATAAAACAGACATACATTTTAGACCAATATTGTTTTTCTTAAATTAACATTGGTCTGCTTTGCTATGCCTTTTTATAATAATTCGGATGTGCATTTTACTAAATATGTTCAAATTTGTCGATTATTTATCATAACATATCATTTGTCTACAACATAATTTCGATTATGTTGCAGGCAAATTTTTTTTACTGTAAATTAGACCATTTGTCCTGTCGATAAATAGGAGATGATGAAATATATGAGAGATGCGACATATCAAATAGACGAAGATGGAATTTTGGACAGTACATTTAATTACCTTGTAAAGCACGGACTTGAGAATACAACTGTAAGGGAACTTTGCAAAGGTACAGGAATTGCTAAGGGAAGTATTTACTATTGGTTTAGCAATAAACAAGATTTAATATGTGAAGCTGCTGAATACGGACTTAAGAAAGTTGTTGAAAAAATATTCTCTTATGTATTTTCCAATATGGAAAATTTGCGTGAGTTTTTTGATGAATGCCTTTTGGAAATCAACAAGTATAAAAGTGAACTAAGATTTATATATCAAATGGCAGCAAGCCCTGTTTACGGTGAAAAGATACGAAGCAAAGGACAAGACTTAAATTTTGTTTACGACAAATATGTTGAAATGCTTGCTGTGCAATTACAATGCAGTGCAGAGAAATTAAAGCCGATTGTATACCTATTTATATCGGCAATTCTTGATTATGTTATGTGGGAAGATAAAGAAAACGCACAGATGCAGCTTGAATTTATTTATTTCATTCTTGCTGAAAAACAAATCTGTTGCAGTGAATATTATATCGGGAAAATGCAAAGGAGAAATATGAACAGTAAAACGATGGAAAAAGATTTATTTGAAATATTAAAAGACGAAGCAGGATGTGAATATATTTCGGATTTGCACTATGGTGCGTTTAATAAAAAAGCAAAAGCATTTTTAAAAAATGCTGATATAGAGAATTATTCGCTATTTGTTCTTTCTGACGTGGCACAATACATATTCGGCAAAAAAATGAAATTTGAGTCGTTAGATGAAGCGAAAAAATTCTTTCAGTATCAAAACAACTGAAAATGATACATATTAACGGAGGTAACAGCTATTTGATAAGTAAACTAAAAAATTTCGATGTAGGACTTAGCTGTATTCTTGCTTGCATTTATTTTACGGCATTACCCCTGACAATAACGATAAATGCATCCGGCAATTCATTTTTAAAACTATTGACTATACCTATTGCCGGGTATTTAGCTGCAAGCTTGATTTTTTACAAAGGAAAATTAGAACTAAATATAATACACTTCTTTTCCGTTGTTTTTTTAATCAGCGTAGTTATGACGCTTTTTGCGGATAAAAGCAGTACATCAGTACAGTATGTTCTGGGATATATTCAAACGATAGCACTGTTATTCCTTATAACAGTAAAAAAATACAGTAAAAATGAAATGGAAGCCTTTGAAATAACACAGCTTGTTCTGCTTGTCATTTTAATTTGGCTCGGATTTATCGGGGCAGATTGGTATGGCGACAGAAACACAATGGTTTTATTTGGAGCAACATGCGATCCGAATTACTTTGCAGGATTATTTCTGCTTCCTATAGCTGTTTCTTTAAAAAAACTTAAAGAAAATAAAGTGTACATGGT